>DATHBY010000553.1:0-5623 GCA_035295885.1 Allosphingosinicella sp. | reverse complement strand
AAGGCGGAAGGCGCCGATGCGATCGTCGTCGTCGTCCATCAGGGCGTCTATTCGAAGCTAGGATACAACGACCAGAGCTGCGGGGCGATCGAGGGCGATCTGCTTCCGATCCTCGACCGGCTCGACCCGGCGGTGGACGTGGTCGCCTCCGGCCACACCCACCATGCCTATGTCTGCGACTACGGGCGGATCAACCCGGCCAAGCCGATCCTGCTGACCAGCGGGGGGAGCTACGGCCGGCTCGTCACGGATATCGACCTCACCATCGATCCCGCGGCTGGCAAGGTGATCGCGAAGCGGGCGCAGAACATCGTCGTCCAGAGCGAGGCCTTCACCGGCTCGCGCGGCGAGGTTCCGCTGACCGACGCCGTGCCCGCCTATGCACCGGAGCCTCAGGTCGCGGCCCTCGTCGACCGCTACGCGAAGGCGTCCGATCCGATCGCGGCGCGCGCCGTCGGCCGTCTCGCCGCGCCGGCCCTGAAGGCGGCGAACGAGCATGGCGAATCGGTGCTCGGCAATCTCATCGCCGACGCCCAGCTCGCCGCGACGAAGGGCGCCGCCAACGGCAACGCCCGGATCTCCCTGATGAACCCGGGCGGAGTCCGCGCCGACCTCGTCCCCGCCGCGGACGGCGGGATCAGCTTCGGACAGCTCTTCGCCGCCCAGCCCTTCGCCAACATGATGGTGGTAAAGAGCCTGACCGGGCGGCAGCTTCGCGCGTTGCTCGAGCAGCAGTTCGCGAGCGGCTCCAACACGGTGCAGAACCCCTACATCCTCTCCCCCTCGCACAATCTGCGCTTCGCCTACGATCTGTCGAAGCCGGAGGGGCAGCGGATCGTGCTTCTGACGGTGGACGGGCAGCCGGTTCGCGACGAGGCGGTCTACCGGGTCGCCATGAACAACTTCTTGGCTGGCGGCGGCGACAATTTCACAATCTTCCGCGAGGGCACCGAGCCGGCCGGGGGAATGCAGGATCTCGACGCGCTCGAAGCCTATATCGCGGCCGCGGGGCGGCTGACTCCCCCCTCCCTCGGGCGGGTGGAGAACCGGACTCCGAAGAAGTAGTCGGGTCCTTCTATGCGTCCTTCGATACGCCGTTTCGCCAAGCTCAACGGCTACTCAGGATGAGCTTGAAGCCTATCCCACCGCTCATCCTGAGTAGGGACCGAGCTTGTCGAGGGCCCGTATCGAAGGACGCCGAACTCAGCGGAACGGGGGCTCGTCGAAGCTTCTGAGCTTTCGAGAATGGAGGTTGCCGCCCTGGTTCTTGAGGATCTTGAGGGTCTCGATCCCGATCCTGAGATGCTGGCTGATCGCCCGCTCGTAAAAGGCATTGGCCTGGCCCGGCAGCTTGATCTCGCCGTGGAGCGGCTTGTCGGAGACGCAGAGCAGAGTGCCGTAGGGGACCCGGAAGCGGTAGCCCTGGGCGGCGACGGTCGCCGATTCCATGTCGATAGCGACGGCCCGCGACTGGTTGAAGCGAAGCGCGGAGGACTGGATCTGGAGCTCCCAGTTGCGGTCGTCGGTGGTGACGACGGTGCCGGTCCTCAGGCGCCGCTTGAGGTCCTTCGGCTCCTCGCCGGTCACCTCGGCGGCGGCGTCGTAAAGCGCCTGCTGGATCTCGGCGATGGGCGGGATCGGAATTTCGACCGGCAGGGTGCTGTCGAGCACATGATCGTCGCGAAGATAGGCGTGGGCGAGGACATAGTCGCCGATGGTCTGGCTGGGCCTCAAGCCCCCGCAATGGCCGATCATCAGCCACACTTCCGGGCGGAGGACGGCGAGATGATCGCAGATCGTCTTCGCGTTTGAGGGTCCCACTCCGATATTGACCAGGGTGATGCCGCCGCCGTTGGGGCCGATCAGGTGGTAGGCCGGCATCTGGACCTTGCGCCAGTTGCCCGCCGCCACCTCCGCGACCGGATCCGCCGTGTCGCGGGTGACGAGGATTCCGCCGGGCGCGGAGAGCGCCTCATAGGGGCTGTCCTCGCGCCTCAGCTCCTCCGTCGCCCAGCGCACGAACTCGTCGACGTAGCGGACATAGTTGGTGAAGAGCAGGTAGCGCTGGGTGTGCTCGACCGGGGTGCCGGTATAGTGGCGAAGGCGGGCGAGGCTGAAATCGACCCTGGGCCCGTCGAACAGGGCCAGCGGCCGATCCGGATGGCGGCCGTAATCCCAGGTCCCGTCCGCGACCTCGTCGCCGATATGGGAAAGCTCGGTCGCCGGGAACCAGCGGCTGAGGTCGGCGGCGTGGGCGCCGTCGAGGCGAAGGTCGTCGGTGCCGTCGAGGACGTAGGGGTAAGGGATCTCGCTCGCCGAGCGGCCGACCGAGATCTCGACCTGATAGTCGCGGACCAGATATTCGAGCTGCTCGGCGAGATATTTGCGGAAATGGCGGGGCCGGGCGATGCTGATCGCATAGCGTCCCGGCTGGTTCAGCCGCCCGAACGCGCGCGGAGGGAAATTGGGCGGCCGGTCGAAGCTGTAGTCGATTCGGAGCTCCGGATAGGCGAACAGGCCGAGCGCCCGGGCCTCGGCGTCGGGCCGCTCGCCGCGCAGCAAATAGCGCGCCAGAGCGCCGCGCAGCGCCGCCACGGATTCGTCGAACATCTCGCAAAGCTGGTCGATGACGGCTGGGATGGATTCGAGATCGCTCATCTCCACTCCCCTTCGCACGGCTTCGGGCGCGGGGCTAGAGCAGTTCCCTCGCCGCCCGAACCGCTGTACCCTGCGTGCCGTGCCCGAGCTTCCCAACCCGGTCTACTGGTCGATCCCCGGCTTCGTCGCCCTGCTGCTCGTCGAGCTGTGGGTCGCCCGGCGGCAGCAAAGGCGGCTTCACGAGGGCAAGGACACGATCACTTCGCTCGGGCTCGGCCTCGGCAGCCTTTTCGCCGGCCTGCTCTCGGCGGGGCTGGTCGTCACCCTCTCGGTCTGGGTCTACCGCTTCCACCTGATCGAGATCGGCTATGCCTGGTGGGCGTTCGTCCTGTGCTTCGTTCTCGACGACCTCGCTTATTACGCCTTCCACCGCTCGGCTCACCGGGTGCGCTGGTTCTGGGCCAGCCACGTCGTCCACCACACCAGCGAGCGCTACAACCTCTCGACCGCGCTTCGGCAGACCTGGACCGGCTTCATCAGCCTCAATTTCCTGTTCCGCCTGCCGCTCTTCCTGATCGGCTTTCCGCCGCCGATGGTGTTCTTCTGCGTCGGCCTCAACCTGGTCTATCAATATTGGATCCACACCGAGGCGATCCGGCGGATGCCGCGCTGGTTCGAGGCGGTGATGAACACGCCCGCCCACCACCGGGTCCACCACGCGGTCAACCCGCGCTACCTCGACCGCAATTATGCCGGAGTGTTCATCGTCTGGGACAAGCTCTTCGGAAGCTTCGAGCCGGAGCGGGACGAAGAGCCGCCGCGCTACGGCACGGTCAAGCCGCTGGGCTCCTACAACCTGTTCTGGGCGGCGCTTCACGAATGGGTTGAGATGGCCCGCGACGCATGGCGCGCACCGGGGCTCAGGGCCAAGCTCGCCTATCTCGTGCGCGAGCCGGGCTGGAGCCACGACGGCTCGCGCGAGACCAGCGACATGATAAGGGAAAGGTGGCGGGCCCTTCGAGACGGGCCTTCGACAAGCTCAGTCCCTCCTCAGGATGAGCGGAAAGGGCAAAGCCGCTCATCCTGAGGAGCCGCTGAGCGAAGTCGAAGCGGCGTCTCGAAGGACGCTCAGGCGTGGCCCAGGATCGCCTTGGTCTCGAGGAACTCCTCGAAGGCATGGTCGCCCCATTCGCGGCCGTTGCCGGACTGCTTGTAGCCGCCGAACGGCGCCATGAAATCGACCTCGGCGCCGTTGATGTTGACCTGCCCGGCCCTGAGTCGTGCCGCGACCTTGCGGGCGTGGCCGGCATCGGAGGAGTGGACGTAGGCGGCGAGGCCGTAGGGCGTGTCGTTGGCGATCTCGACCGCCTCCTCCTCGTCCTCATAGCCGATGATCGACATGACAGGCCCGAATATCTCCTCGCGGGCGATGGTCATGCCGTTGTGGACGTCGCCGAAGACGGTGGGGCGGACGTAATAGCCGCGCTCCAGCCCGTCGGGCTTGCCGGGGCCTCCGCAGATCAGGGTCGCGCCTTCGGACATGCCCTGCTCGATCAGGCCCTGGATCTTGATCCACTGCACGTCGGAGACGACCGGTCCGAGCTGGGAGTCGCCCTTCGGGTCGCCGACCTTCGTCTTCTCGGCAACTGCGCGGGCGGCTTCCTTCGCCTCCTCCATCCGCGCCTTGGGGACGAGCAGGCGGGTCGGAGCGTTGCAGGACTGGCCCGAGTTGGTCAGCATGTGGCGCATCGCCGCCGTCACGGCCTTGCCGACGTCGGCATTCTCGAGAACGATGAAGGGCGATTTGCCGCCGAGTTCCTGGTGAACCCTTTTCACCGTGTCGGCGGCCGCCTTGGCGACGGCGATTCCGGCGCGGGTCGAGCCGGTGAAGGAGACCATGTCGACGTCCGGATGGGCGGCGATGCGGGCGCCGACTTCGGGGCCGTCGCCGTTCACCATGTTGAAGACCCCGGCAGGGACTCCGGCGGAGTCGAGCACCTGGGCGAAGATATAGGCCGAGAAAGGCGCGATCTCCGACGGCTTGAGGACCATCGTGCAGCCGGTCGCCAGGGCCGGGAAGACCTTGGTCGCGATCTGGTTGATCGGCCAGTTCCAGGGGGTGATGAAGCCGCAGACCCCGATCGGCTCCTTCCTGATCAAGGTATTGCCGCGCTTCTCCTCGAAACCGTAATCCCTGAGCACTCCGATCGCAGCCTGGAGGTGGCCGATTCCGACCGCCGCCTGGGCGCGCTGGGCGAGCGCGGCGGGCGCGCCCATCTCCTCGGTGATCGCCTCCGCGATGTCGGAATAGCGCTTCTGATATTCGGCGGCGATCGCCTGCAGAAGCTCCAGCCGCTCCTCGCGGCTGGTCTCGGAATAAGCCGGGAAGGCGGCCTTGGCGGCGGCGACGGCGCGGTCGACGTCGGCCGCGGAGCCCAGGCTGATCCGGCCGGCGACGCTTTCGTCGGCGGGGTTGATCACGTCTAGCGTGCGGGGCTCGGCGGGCGGGACCCACTCGCCGCCGATGTAGAAATCGAGATAGTCGCGCATGGTGGTTCCTTCGGGCGATTCGGCGATGCCTATGCCTCATCCTCCCTGCGCGCGAAAGCGCGTGGGGAGGGGGGCCATGCGCAGCATGGTGGAGGGGTAATTGCAGAAGCCTGCGCGAGCTGCCCCTCCGCCACCCTTCGGGTGGTCCCCCTCCCCATCTCCGATGGGGAGGATTTTAGAACTTCACCCCCGCCGCGATCCCGTAGCGCCTCGGCTCGAGCGTGAAGACGTTGGTGAACAGGCCCGACGACTGGTCGGTGACGTACTGGCCGGTGATCGCGTCGTTGGCGGTGAGGTTCTGGACGAAGGCACGCGCGAACCAGCGGTCGTCCCGCCCGTTGAGCTGGATCTGGGCGTTGACCACCTCGTAGCCGTCGATCCGGTCGATCGGCTTGTTGAAGCTCCGCGCCCAGAACTTGCCGGTATAGTTGAAGTCGGCGCGGGGCACGATGGTCATGCCGTTGCCGAGCCGGAT
>DATHBY010000552.1:0-2792 GCA_035295885.1 Allosphingosinicella sp. | reverse complement strand
CTCGCCGACTTCATCTGGTTCCGCACCGGCGGCCCGGCCGAATGGCTGGTCAAGCCGAGCGACGTTAAGGACCTCGCCCGGTTCCTGCGCGAGCTCGATCCGGAAGTGCCGGTGCTGCCGGTCGGGGTCGGCTCCAACCTTATCGTCCGCGACGGCGGCGTTCCCGGCGTGGTGGTTCGGCTGCCCAAGGCGATGAGCCACGTTCGCGTCGAGCCGGGCCGCCGGGTGCGGGCCGGCGGCGGAGCGATGGGGATCACTGTCGCCTCGAAGGCGCGCGACGCCGATATCGCCGGTCTCGAATTCCTGCGCGGAATTCCCGGAACGGCGGGCGGGGCAGTGCGGATGAACGCCGGCGCCTATGGCCGCGAAGTGGCCGACATCCTCGTGGAGGCGACGCTCGTGCTGCGCGACGGCAGGGTCGAGACCTGGCCGGCCGAACGCCTCGGCTACACCTACCGGCACAGCGAGGTGCCCGAAGGCGCAGTGGTCGTCGAAGCCTTGTTCCAGGGCGTTCCGGGCGAGCGGGCGATGATCGGCGCCGAGATGAACCGGATCGCCGCCGAGCGCGAGGCCAGCCAGCCGCTGAGGAGCCGCACCGGCGGCTCGACCTTCAAGAATCCGCCCGGAACCAAGGCCTGGCAGCTGATCGACTCGGCAGGGTGCCGCGGCCTGACGATCGGCGACGCACAAGTCTCTGAAAAGCATTGCAACTTCCTTCTGAATCTCGGCAAGGCGAGCAGCTCGGAGATCGAGGCGCTGGGCGAGGAAGTGCGGCGGCGGGTGTTCGAGAATTCGGGCGTGATGCTGGAATGGGAAATCCAGCGGGTGGGAGTGGAGGCGTGACGTCGGT
This sequence comes from Allosphingosinicella sp., assembly GCA_035295885.1. GTDB lineage: Bacteria > Pseudomonadota > Alphaproteobacteria > Sphingomonadales > Sphingomonadaceae > Allosphingosinicella. Next base: position 1,942 of record DATHBY010000552.1, on the reverse strand, counting down.
AAGTAATCGTCATGCCAGCGGAGGCTGGCATCCATGCGGCGCCCGGGCGAGGCCCGGATTCGGCATGGACGCCAGCCTTCGCCGGGGTGACGGAGGCGCTCCGTGACCTCTCCCCTCCACGTCGCCGTCTTGATGGGGGGCTGGTCGGCCGAGCGCGAGGTCTCGCTGACCAGCGGAGCCGGAGTCGCCGACGCGCTCGAGTCCCTCGGCCACCGGGTCACGCGGATCGACATGGGCCGCGACGTCGCCGAGCGGCTTCGCGAGGCCGCCCCCGACGTCGTGTTCAACGCGCTTCACGGCACTCCCGGAGAGGACGGCACGGTGCAGGGCCTGATGGACCTGATGGGGCTCAAATATACCCATAGCGGAGTCGGGACCTCGGTCATCGCGATCGACAAGGAGCTGACCAAGATGGTGCTCGTCCCGCTCGGCATCCGGATGCCTGCGGGGACGATGGTCGAGAGCGAGAGCCTGTACGAGGCCGATCCGATGGCTCGGCCCTATGTGCTCAAGCCGGTTAACGAAGGCTCGTCGGTCGGAGTCGCCATCGTCACCGAGGGCGGCAATTACGGCGACCCGATCGGCCGCGACAGCGAGGGTCCGTGGCGGCATTTCGAGCGGCTGCTCGCAGAGCCCTTCATCCGCGGCCGCGAGCTGACGGTCGCGGTGCTCGGCGACGAGGCGCTCGCCGTCACCGAGCTCCAGCCCAAGTCGGGCTTCTACGATTACGACGCCAAATATACCGAGGGGATGACCCAGCACATCTGCCCGGCCGAGGTGCCGGAGGAGATCGAGGCGGCGGCCATGGCGATGGCGATCGAGGGACACAGGGCGCTCGGCTGCCGCGGCTGCTCGCGCGCCGATTTCCGCTGGGACGACGAGCAGGGCGAGGCCGGCCTCTATCTGCTCGAGATCAACACCCAGCCGGGAATGACACCGCTCAGCCTGGTGCCGGAGCAGGCCCGCTACCGGGGCATGAGCTATGCGGAGCTGGTCCGGAAGATCGTGGAGGAGGCGTTATGAGCAAGGCGATCGCGCGGGGCTCGCAGGCCCGGGGCAAGGCCAGGGCACCGGCGCGGGGCAAGGCGCAGCGCGGCCGGGCCCCTGCGCCGGCCCCGGCACTGTCGGAGGCGGTGCGGCGGCTGAGCTGGTGGATCTTCTTCGGAATGATGATCGCTCTGGGCCTCGCCTTGCTCTGGGCGCTGAGGATCCCGCAGATGGTCGGCGGCACCCTGGGCGAGAGCGTCGGCGAGATGGGCTTCGCGATGAAGCGGGTGGAGATCAAGGGCGCCGCCCATATCCGCCAGATCGACGTCTACAACATCGCCTTCGACCAGCCTTCGACGGCGATGCCTCTGGTCGACCTCGAAGGGACCCGGCAGCGGCTGCTCCGGTTCGGCTGGGTTCGCGACGCCCGGGTCTCGCGCCGGCTTCCCGACACGCTCGTCGTCGACATCGTCGAGCGCCGGCCCGCCGCGATCTGGCAGCACAACCAGAAGCTCGCGCTGATCGACGTGGACGGGGTCGTGCTGGAGGCGGTTCGGCTCGACGCCATGCCCGACCTGCCCTTGCTGATCGGTCCGGCCGCCAACCTCCACGCCGCCGAGCTGGCGCGTCTCACCGAGGTGGCGCCGAACCTCAAGCCGGCCATGGCCGGCGCGAGCTGGGTCGGCGGGCGCCGCTGGGACCTTCGCTTCCAGACCGGCGAAGTGCTTGCCCTGCCGGAAGGCGAGGCCGCGGCGCGCAAGGCGCTCACCAAGTTCGCGAGCATGGACCAGTCGGTCCAGCTGCTCGGCAAGGGCTATGTCAGGATCGACATGCGCGATCCCAGGAGGATGCTGATCCGGCTTTCGAGCGAGCCGGGCAGCACCGTCCCCGAGATCGCGCCCGAAGCCCCGCCCGCGGCACCGGGCAGCGGCACCGTCGACACGGCCCGCACCAT
>DATHBY010000551.1:0-4290 GCA_035295885.1 Allosphingosinicella sp. | reverse complement strand
GGTCGGCGCTGGCCGCGCTGCGCGACCAGTACGATCTCGGAGTGGAGCCCAATGCGGTGCTTCGCGGCCTGCTCGAGAGCGTCCACGCAATCACCCGCGCCAAGGTCGGCGGCGCCGAGGATGCCGCCCAGTCGGCCGAGGAGCGCGAGGCCTGTGCCGAATGGGCGAGCCGCCTCTCCTACGCGGCCGTCCACCGCCTCTGGCAGCTGCTGCTCAAGGGCCTGGCCGAGGTCCATAATGCCCCGATGCCGCTCGAGGCGGCCGAAATGGCCCTGCTTCGGGTCATCCACGCCTCCGAGCTCCCCGATCCCGGAACCCTGCTCGAGAAGCTGTCGAGCGGCGAGGCGGTCCCCTCCGCCCGTTCGCCCGCCGCCGCGCCCGCCGGCGCCGCCGAAGGGACGATGCTGAGCGCCCCGCCGAGTTTCGAGGCTTTCACCGAATTGATCGAGACCAGGGGCAAAGCGATCCTCGCCCACCAGCTGAGGGAGAATTACCGGCTGGTCGATTACGGCCCTCCCAGCCTGCTCCTGCAGCAAACCGGCAATGTCCGCGAGGTCAGGGACATAGAGGCGTTCATCCGCACCCTTCGCGATGCTACCGATGCAATATTCGGCCAGAAATGGCAGGTCGCTTTGTCCGATGGGCCGGCCCAGCCGACCCTGCGCGAGCAGGAGCAGGCGGCGGAGGCGGAGCTGAAGCGCAAGGTGCTCGAAACCCCGCTGGTCAAAGCGGCGCTGGAGGCGTTTCCGGGGGCCGAGCTCGCCCGCTACAATCTGGATGAACAACGGAGCGCCTGAAATGCCCGATTTCGACGAGATCATGAAAATGGCCCAGAACGCTCAGGCCGAGCTGATGAAGGCCCAGGAGGGGCTCGACAGGATCGAGGTGGAGGGCCTGTCCGGCGGCGGCCTGGTCCGCATCCGGGCCACGGCCAAGGGCCGGATCATCTCGGTCGACCTCGACGAGAGCCTGCTCGTCCCGTCGGAGAAGCAGATGGTCGAGGACCTCGTCGCCGCCGCGATCAACGACGCCCGGATGAAGGCCGATCAGGCGGCTGCGGGCGAGATGTCGAAGATGACGTCCGGCCTCCAGCTCCCGCCGGGGTTCAAGATGCCGTTCTGACGCCGCAGGCGTCACCCCCGGCGCAGGCTGGAGTCCATGCCGGGTCAGCTTGGATGCCAGCCTCCGCTGGCATGACGGTTACTGCGAATTCCCGTCCGCCTCCGCCACCGGCTCGGGCTCAGGCGCCGCCTCCGGCTCCACCGCCGGCGCCGCCTGTTGCTGCTCATATTCCTCGCCCGGAAGCTGCGCCGGCGGCGGCGCGGCCTTCCTCCTCGGAGCCGCCTTCTTCACCGGCGCGTCGGGCTCGCGATCCGGCGCCGCCGTGACGCCTTCGTACACGCACCGGTCCAGCCCCTCGCTGGCGACGACTCCGATCCGGGCCGCGATCGCGTTGCCGTAGCGCCGGGTGAAGCCCTTCGGCGCCGTCGCTCCGCGCTGCTTGGGCAAGGGCAGCACCGCCGCGATCCGAGCCGCCTCGACCCGGCTCATCGCGCTGGCGTCATGGTTGAAGTAACGCCGGGTGCCGGCATTGACTCCATAGGTGCCGATGCCGGTCTCGGCGATGTTGAGATAGACCTCCATGATCCGCCTCTTGCCCCACATATTCTCGATGAGCAGGGTGAACCAGGCCTCCAGCCCTTTCCGGAAATAGCCGCCGCCCTGCCAGAGGAAGGCGTTCTTCGCCGTCTGCTGGCTGATCGTCGAGCCGCCGCGGATGACCGAGCCGCCGCGCGCATTTCGCCGCATCGCCGCCGCGATCGCGTCCTGGTCGAAGCCCCAGTGCGAGCAGAACTTGCTGTCCTCGGCGGCAATGGCCGCGCGCACCGCGTCCCGGTCGATGCGCTCGATGCTCATCCATTCGCTCGACACGTTGCGCCCGCCGAGCCGGTCGCCGAGCAGGGTGAAGGTGAAAGGCGGGTTCACGAAGCGGTAGAGGAGGACCCAGGCGACGCTGAGCAGGAGGAACAGGAACACTCCCTTGACGATCCAGCCCAGGATCCGCCCGAACCAGCCCCGCTTCTTCGCTCTCACCCGTGCCATGAGGGCCCGTTAGCCCGGCCCGCAGCGCCCGTCACCCGCCGTCATCACCCGTCGTGCTGAACTTGTTCCAGCATCCAGGGTTGCCGCTCGCCGGCGGAGAACTGGACCCTGAAACACGTTCAGGGTGACGATTGCTCCCCGGCCCCGGATTCTACGAAGCCGGGAGCAGCCGCCGCTCGCCGGCAAGGCCCATCAGCGCCTTTTGCAGCTTCTCGAACGCCCTGACCTCGATCTGGCGGATGCGCTCGCGGCTGACGTCGTAGACCTGGCTCAATTCCTCGAGCGTCTTGGGCTCGTCGGTCAGCCGCCGCTCGGTGAGGATGTGCTTCTCGCGGTCGTTCAACGCCTTCATCGCCTCGATCAGAAGCTCGTGCCGGACCTGGCTCTCCTGAGCCTCGGCGACCCTTTCGTCCTGAAGCGGATCGGTGTCGACCAGCCAATCCTGCCACTGGCCGTCGCCTTCCTCGCGAAGCGAGACGTTGAGCGAGGTGTCCCCGCCCATCGCCATCCGGCGGTTCATCGAGATCACGTCCTCCTCGGACACGCCGAGATCCTTGGCGATCTTGGCGACGTCCTCGGGCTTGAGGTCGCCTTCCTCGAACGCCTCGATCTGGTTCTTCATCCGCCTGAGGTTGAAGAAGAGCTTCTTCTGGGCCGCCGTGGTGCCCATCTTCACGAGCGACCAGCTGCGAAGGATGAATTCCTGGATCGAGGCCCGGATCCACCACATGGCGTAGGTGGCGAGCCGGAAGCCCCGCTCCGGCTCGAACTTCTTCACGCCCTGCATGAGCCCGATATTGCCTTCCGAGATCAGCTCGGAGACCGGCAGGCCGTAGCCGCGATAGCCCATCGCGATCTTCGCCACGAGGCGCAGGTGCGAATTGACCAGCTTGGCCGCGGCATCGGTGTCCTGATGCTCGGTCCAGCGCTTGGCCAGCATATATTCTTCCTCGGGGGCGAGGATCGGGAATTTCTTGATCTCGGCGAGATAGCGGTTGAGACCCGCTTCGCCGCTCATCGCGGGAATCGTCGCCGGGACGTTTTTGCCGCTAGCCATCGTCTTCACTCACTCCCTGGTTTCCAGCTGCTTTTGATCTTTGCCGGGACCGCCGCCCTTATACCGCCAGCGCGCTTAACAGTTGCTGCATATCCGACGGGGCGTCGCTTTTGAACGACAAGGGCGCCGATGTCACGGGATGGATGAACCCAAGCTCCGCCGCGTGCAGCGCCTGTCGTTCAAAGCCCAGCTTTTTCAATAACTCACGATGGGCCGATCGGGTCCGTCCATAAGCGGGATCGCCCAGCAAAGGGTTGCCGATCGAGGTCATGTGCACCCGGACCTGGTGGGTCCGGCCGGTTTCAAGCCGGCATTCGACCAGGGCCGAATCCCTCAAAAAGCGAAGAACCCGATAGCGGGTCACCGCCCTCTTGCCCCGATTCCCTTCGACGATCGCCATCTTCTGGCGGTTGGCCGAGGAGCGGGCGAGCGGAGCGTCGATGGTCCCGGCGGCCGGGCTCGGAAGCCCGGCGACGATCGCCTGATAGCGGCGGTCGATGCTGTGGCGGGCGAATTGCGCGGCCAGCCCTTCATGCGCCCGGTCGGTCTTGGCGACCACCAGCAGGCCCGAAGTGCCCTTGTCGATGCGATGGACGATGCCCGGCCGGGCCACCCCGCCGATCCCGGACAGGCGCCCGGCGCAATGGTGGAGGAGGGCGTTGACCATGGTCCCGTCGAAATTGCCCGCGGCCGGGTGGACGACCATCCCCGCCGGCTTGTCGACGACGAGCAGGTGATCGTCCTCGAAGACGATATCAAGCGCGATGTCCTGGGCTTCGTTATGGGCCGCGGCCGGCTCGGGAACGGTCACCTCGTAAGTGCCGGCAACCGCCTTGGCCGCCGGATCGCGAACCAGGCCCGCGGGGCCTGTCACCCGCCCGCTCGAGATCAGCGCCTTCAATCGCTCGCGCGACAAGGTCGGAAGAGCGGCGGCGAGCGCCCGGTCGAGACGCCGACCGGCGGCATCGGCGGTGATCGTGGCGGTGATGTTCGACTCCCCCCGGGTCATTCCGGAACCGATGTGGCGTTGCGCGGACCGAATTCAAGCGTCGCCAACGGGCACGGGCAGGGAGCGAAGTTCATGAAGTTCACGGTGTCGCGATTTCCGTTGAACTTCGCCGGCATGCAGG
>DATHBY010000550.1:0-2572 GCA_035295885.1 Allosphingosinicella sp. | reverse complement strand
CTGGACTGGACCTGGCGGGGCATCAGCATGCGGTTGCCGATGAAGCCGTGGCAGACTCCCGCGACCACCGCGACCTTGCGGATCCGCTTGGCGAGCTGCATCGCCGTCACCAGCACGTCGGGCGCGGTCTTCGCGCCTCGGACGACCTCGAGCAGCTTCATGACGTTGGCGGGCGAGAAGAAGTGGAGGCCGAGCACGTCCTGCGGCCGCGAGGTGGAGGCGGCGATCTCGTCGATATCGAGGTAGGAGGTGTTGGAGGCGAGGATCGCGCCCGGTTTGGCGATCCGGTCGAGCTTGCCGAACACCTCCTTCTTGACGTCCATATTCTCGAACACGGCCTCGATGATCAGGTCGCAATCGGCGAGGTCTTCGAGGCTGAGGCTGGGCCGGAGCAGGGCCATCGCGTCTTGCGCCTGCCCGGCGGTGATCCGGCCCCTGGCGGCGGAGGCTTCGTAATTGCCGCGCATGACTCCGGTGCCGCGGTCGAGCGCCTCCTGGCCGGTCTCGACGATGGTGACCGGGATCCCGGCGGAGAGGAAGTTCATCGAGATTCCGCCGCCCATCGTCCCGGCCCCGATCACTCCGACTCGCTCGACCGGGCGCGGCGCCGTGCCTTCGGGGAGGCCGTCGATCCTGGCGGCCTGGCGCTCGGCGAAGAAGAAATATTGCTGGGCGCGGGCCTGGGTCCCGCTCATCAGCTCCATGAACAGCCGCCGCTCCTCCTGGACGCCCTCGGCATAGGGCTTGGAAACCGCCGCCTCGATCGCCTGGATGTTCTTCTCGGGCGCCTCGAAGCCCTTGAACTTGCGGGCGTGCTCCTTGCGGAAGTCGGCGAAGACGGAAGGGTCGGTGCCTTCGATCTTGTCCTGCCGCTCGCTCGACCGGGGAAGCGGCCGGACGTCCTTCACTTCGTCGGCGAAGGCGACGGCGTGCTGCTCGAGCTCGCCCTCGACGAGGCGGTCGACGAGCCCGGCCTCATAGGCCTCCCGGGCCGAGATGGGATTGCCGGTCGCGGCCATCTCGAGCGCCCTGCGGACTCCGGCCACCCGCGGCAGCCGCTGGGTTCCGCCGGCGCCGGGCAGGAGTCCGAGCTTGACTTCGGGCACTCCCAGCTTCGCCGAAGGGACGGCGACTCGGTAATGGCTGGCCAGCGCCACTTCGAGCCCGCCGCCGAAGGCGGTGCCGTGGATCGCGGCGACGACCGGCTTGCTGCAATTCTCGATGATGTCGACGACCTGTGGGAGCATCGGCGGCTGGAACGACTTGGGCGTTCCGAACTCGCTTATGTCGGCCCCGGCGAAGAAGGTCTGGCCCCGGCCGATGATGACGACCGCCTTCACGCCCTCGTCGCCTTCCGCTTCCTCGATCGCCCTGACCAGCCCCTCGCGAACCGCAGCCCCAAGCGCGTTGACCGGCGGGTTGTTCGAGGCGACGACGAGGATGTCGCCGTGGCGGTGGGTGGTGATGGGGCTCATGGGGCGGGGTCTCCTTCGGGGAGGCGATTGGAGACTCTTTACGTGAACGTCAACTAGCCGCGTCCTATCGGATCCGGATTGAAGTGTGTGCAGAATAAGCCTATGCTGCACACAGCAGAAGGAAGCTCATGCGATGGCGAATACCGAAAAGCAGGGCGGCGCACGAGCCGGCCGCAAGCCCTCCACGCGCCGCGTCACGATGATCGGGCGAAGCGCGGCGACGGGGCGATTCCTTTCGGTCGCTGCGGCGCGGCGCGCCGGGCTCCTGGACGACGATGCGTCCGAGCATCTCAGCTTTCGTGCGCCGAAGCGGCTCGTGGACGCAGCAAGGCGGGAGAGCGGCCTTTCCTCCACGACGGAGCTCGGCATCGTTGCGCTCACGATGCTGGCCGAGCCTGATCCCGTTATCAAATATTTGAAACGCACCAGGGGCGCGCTGGGCGAGGATGCCGAGCTTGACTATTGATCCGGCGGCGATCGCACGGCGGATCAAGCCCCACAAACGACGGACGCAGCTCAAGACGCGGCCGCTCGACGCCCTGGTGTCGGCGAGCGATATCGCGGGGACCGGCCGAGCACGGCTGCTTCTGGATACGAACGTCTATATCCATGAAGCCGGAGGGAGGCTTCCTGCCGGCGCCCAAGCGGTCCTGGACCAATGTGTCTCCTTCCACTCTTCGGTCTGCATCGCCGAGCTGACCACCGGCGTCGGCAATGCGGATCCGGCGCACCCGCGGTGGATTGCCAGGCGCGATCATTATTTCGAACTCATCCGGACCGTTCCGGAGCATCGGCTGTTGATCCCCGATCCCGAAATCTGGGCGGAAGCGGGGCTGATCGCCGGGACATTGTCGAGGGTGCAGGGATTCCAGCCGAATCGGCGCAAGGAATGCCTGAACGATGCGCTCATCTACCTCAGCGCGGCCAAGCAAGGCATTTCCGTACTGACGGCCAATCGGGACGAGTTCGATCTCATCCAGCAACTGGCCGGGCGGGGGAGTTTCGTGCACTTCTGAGAGCTTGAGAGGCGGGTTGGTTCACGCGAAGACGCAAAGGCGCGAAGAAGCCGAGCGCGCCGCAGCGGCTGAGCAGGTCCC
>DATHBY010000549.1:0-2910 GCA_035295885.1 Allosphingosinicella sp. | reverse complement strand
ACAACCGCGAGGCGACGGTGATCCGCAAGAATTTGATCGGCGGCGCCTCGCCCGCCCTGGGCGGCGCCGGCGTGCAGCTCGGCGCGCTGACCTCCAACTTCACCGGGGAGAAGACCTTCAAGGAGTTCACTCCGCGAGCCTCGATCAGCTTCCAGCCGAACGACGACAACACGATCTATGCGAGCTGGTCCAAGGGCTTCAAGGGCGGCGGCTTCGACCCGCGCGGCCTGTCGACCGCGGCCCCGGACCTCAACGGCAACGGAGTCCGCGAATATTCCGAGATCTTCGACTACTTCCTGTTCGATCCGGAGAAGGTGACCAGCTACGAGATAGGCTACAAGGCGTCGCTGTTCGACCGCCGACTGAGGCTCGCACTCGCCGGCTTCTACGCCGATTACAAGGACGTGCAGGTGCCGGGCTCCGTCGGCGCGGTGATCAACGGCATCCCCACTTTCGTCGGAGTCACCACCAACGCCGGCAAGGCGAGCTTCAAGGGCGTCGAGGCCGAGGCGCTCGCGACCTTGTTCCGCGGAGGCAACGGCTCGCGCCTGACCCTGGCCGGGACGCTCGGCTATCTCGACGCGCAATATGACGAGTTCGTCACCAACATACCCGGCCAGGGGCCGGTCGACGTGGCCGAGTTCCGGCGAATCCAGAATACGCCCAAATGGACCCTCTCCAGCACCGTCGATTATTCGACTCCGCTCGCCGGCGGCACGTTCGACATCAATTCGACGGTGTCGTGGCGGAGCAAGACCTTCCAGTTCGAGACTCCGAGCCCGTTCCTCGACCAGCCCGGCTACGCGCTCTGGGACGCGAACCTGACCTGGACGAGCCGCGACGACCGCTGGACGGTCGGCCTCCACGCCAAGAACATCACCGACAAGCAATATATCACCTCGGGCTACCAGTTTCTCAGCGTCAATCCGGTGACCGGAGTGCCGAATGTCAACGCGACCACCGGCAACGTCATCCCCAGCCTCGGCCGCGAAGGCGTGGTCACCACCTTTTACGGCAATCCGAGGCAGCTCTTCCTCAGCCTCGGGGTGAAGTTCTAGCCCGCGCGACGGGGCCGTCATTGCGAGCGAAGCGAAGCAATCCAGGGGCGTGGGCGCGGTAACTGGATTGCTTCGTCGCTTCGCTCCCCGCAATGACGGAAAGAAAGGCGCGACAGCATGTCCACACGACCGGCAGCAACGATCAGCAGCGCCGCCCCCGGCGGGCGAGTGCTCGCGATCCTGCTCATCGCCTATATCTTCAACTTCATCGACCGGCAGATCATCGGCATCCTGGCCGTGCCGATAAAGGCGGAGCTGGGGCTCTCCGACCGGCAGCTCGGGCTGATGGGCGGGATCGCCTTCGCCCTCTTCTATTCGGGCCTCGCCATCCCGATCGCCTGGCTCGCGGACCGCAAGAGCCGGGTCAACATCATCGCCGTCTCGGTCGCCTTGTGGAGCGCCTTCACCGCCGTCTGCGGCCTGGCTCAGAATTTCTGGCAGTTGTTCCTGGCTCGGATGGGCGTGGGCATCGGGGAGGCCGGTGGAGTCGCGCCATCCTACGCACTGATCTCGGACTTTTTCCCGAAGGAGCGGCGGGCGCGGGCACTCGCCCTGTTCTCGCTTGGAATCCCGATCGGCTCGGCGATGGGAGTCTTCTTCGGGGGCTGGATCGCCAGCCATCTCGACTGGCGCTCGGCCTTCGTCATCGTCGGGCTCGCGGGACTTCCGGCGGCGCTGGCGGTGAAGCTCGGCGTCCCGGAGCCGGTGCGCGGCGGCTTCGACACCGCCGACGGGCAGGCGAGCGAGCCGGCTCCGCCCTTCCTCGACGTCGTCGCGACTCTGGCGCGGACTCCGAGCTTCTGGCTGCTCTCGTTCGGCGCCGCCTCGGGCTCGATCCTCGGCTACGGGCTGATCTTCTGGCTTCCCAGCTTCTTCAGCCGAAGCTTCGAGCTGGAGCTCGCGCAGGTCGGCTGGTTCTACGGCTCGATCGTCCTGGTCGGGGGAGTCGCCGGCACCTGGCTCGGCGGCTGGTTCGGCGATCGGGTCGGAGCCGCCAATCCGGGCGCCTACGCGCTGGTCCCGGCCGTCTGCTTCACGATCGCGGCGCCCGTCTTCGCCTTCGGCCTGTTCGCGCCTTCGCTGGCCATAGGCTGGATCCTGTTCACGATCGGGCAGATGCTGGCGCTCGCCTGGCTCGGGCCGGTGATCGCCGCCGTCCAGCACATCGTGCCGCCGAACATGAGGGCGACCGCCTCGGCCGGCTTTCTGTTCATCAACAACCTGATCGGGATCGGCTTCGGGATCTTCTTCCTGGGCTTCATGTCGGACCGGATGACGGCGGCGCACGGCGACGACGCCCTGCAATATTCGATCCTCTACGGGCTCGGCTTCTACCTGCTCAGCGCCTTCATCTACTTCATCGCCTCGACCCGGCTGAAGCGCGACTGGTATCGCGGCTAGTTTGCCTCCCCATCGAAGATGGGGAGGGGGACCACCCGAAGGGTGGTGGAGGGGTAGAAGGCTTCCACTTCTGCGGTTCGGGCACTGGAACCGCAGAGTCCGCGCCAGTCACCCCTCCACCACACTTCGTGTGGTCCCCCTCCCCATGCTCCGCATGGGGAGGCAAGGTTCCGCCGCCGCCCTGAGGAGCTGCGACTTGAGCGCCTTCAGGCGCCCCGGGCTGACGATCTTCTCCCCCGCGAGATCGGTGAGATAGAAGACGTCGACGGCCCGCTCGCCGTAGGTGGCGATATGGGCGGAGTGGATCGCCGCCCTGGATTCGTAGAGGGCTCGGGCGAGGCCGCTGAGGAGGGCGGCTCGGTCGCGGGCGTTGACTTCGACGACCGTATAGCGGCTCGACGCCTCGTTATCGACGAACACGGCCGGCTGGATGGCGAAGGCCTCGGCTCGA
>DATHBY010000548.1:0-2537 GCA_035295885.1 Allosphingosinicella sp. | reverse complement strand
TGAGCGAAGTCGAAGCGGCGTATCGAAGGACTGTCCTTCGATACGGGCCTTCGCCAGGCTCAGTCCCTACTCAGGATGAGCGGAGAGAACGAAAACCATGCCCGAAAACCCCTCCACCGTCTTCAAGCTCCCCGAAACGCTGCCCAGCCCGGCCGACCTCGCCGAAGCCTGGTCGAAGGTGATCGCCAACGCCGTCCATCTTGCCACCACCGCCGCCACAAGACCGCTCGACCCGCACGTCCCCCAGCCTTTCGATCCCGCCGCCCCCGCGCGAGCCTTCGGCGAGTTCGCGGCGCATCTGTGGGCCCATCCCGGCGAGCTCATCAAGGCGCAGCAGAAAGCCGCCGCCGACTGGCTGAAGCTTTGGCAATCGGCCGCCACCCGGGCCGCCGGCAGGCCCGCCGGGCCCGTAGCCGCCCCCGAGCGCGGCGACCGCCGCTTCAACGATCCGGCCTGGAGCGAGGAGCCGGTCTTCGACTACCTCAAGCAGGCCTATCTGCTCACCGCCAGGCGCGCGCTGGAGATGGTCGAGGAAGCCGAGGGGCTCGACGAAGGCGCCCGAACCCGGGTCGAATTCTTCACCCAGCAATATCTGAACGCAATCTCTCCGGCCAATTTCGCCTTCACCAATCCCGAGGCGATCCGAAAGGCGATCGACACCGGCTCGATGAGCCTGCTGTCCGGCCTCGCCAACCTGCTCGCCGACGCCGCCGAGAGCCCCGGCATCGTCCAGCGCCGGGCCGAGCGCGAATTCGAGCTCGGAGTCGACATCGCCGCCACTCCGGGCAGCGTCGTCTACCGCAACGAGATGATGGAGCTGATCCAGTATGCGCCGATCACCGACGAGGTGTACAGACGCCCGATCCTCTACGTCCCGCCGCTGGTGAACAAATATTATCTACTCGACCTCCAGCCCAGATCCTCGCTGATCCGCTGGCTGGTCGAGCAGGGCCATACCGTGTTCGTTATCTCCTGGGTCAATCCCGGCCCCCCCCTCGCCGACAAGGGCCTCGCCGACTATATCCGCCAGGGCCCGATCGAGGCGCTGGACGCGATCGAGAAGGCGACGGGGGAGCTGGAAGTCGACATGTTCGGCTTTTGCATGGGCGGAACCCTCGTCGCCATCGCGCTGGCGATGCTTGCGGCCAAGGGGGAAGGGAGACGAGTCGCCTCGGCCACGACGATCGGAACGATGTTCGATTTCTCGCACCTCGGCCAGTGGGCGACCTTCTCCGAACCCGAGCAGCTCCGGGCAATGGAGCGCCACCTCCTCCACAAGGGCTTCATGGCCGCCCAGGACCTCCAGGCCCTGTTCAGCGCGGTTCGCGCCAACGACCTGATCTGGTCGTCGGTGGTCAACCACTACCTGCTCGACCGCGAGGCGCCGCCCAGCGACATCCTCCACTGGTTCGCTGACGGCGCCCACATCCCCAAAGCGTTCCTGCTCGAATGGGCGCGCGACGTGCTGAGGGACAACAAGCTGGCCAAAGGCGGCCTGGAGCTTGACGGGGTGAAGATCGACCTCGCCACCGTGAAGACGCCCCTGCTCGCGATCAGTCTCAAGGACGACCATGTCAGCGCCTGGCAGGCCACCTACGACAGCGCGAGGCTGATGGGCGGCGAGGTCAGCTTCCTGCTCGGCGGCAGCGGCCACAACGCCGGAGTGATCAACCCGCCCAGCGCCAACAAGCACGGCTATTGGACGAACCCGGAAATGCCGGAGTCGGCCGAAGCCTGGCTTGAAGGCGCGACCCGCCACGAAGGCAGCTGGTGGCCCCACTGGCAGGCCCGCCTCTCCGAAGGCGGCAAGGCGGACAAGGTGAAGGCGCGAGTGCCGGGCAAGGGCAAGCTGAAGGCGCTGGAACCGGCGCCGGGCAGCTACGTGCGCAACCGCGGCTGAGCCGCGCGCCGGGCGGCAACACTCCGTTCAGCCCGGCGCGGCTAGAGCGGTCAGGCGTCGCACGGACGGCGCGAGGCGGGGTCTGCGCATGGCACGGATCGACCAGGACAGGCGGCATGACCGGATCGGCTCGGCGATCGCCGTCGCCGCTCTGCACGCGGCTCTGGGCTATCTGCTGCTGGCCGGCTTCGGAGTCGCCGTCCCGATCGCCCCCAATCACACTATCAAGCTCTTCCAGGTCGACGAGCCGCCTCCGCCGCCGCCCCCTCCTCCGGAGGAGAAGCCGGTTCCGGCTCCGGCCAGGCCCGCCGCCCGCGAGGGCGCGGCCTCGCCGGCGAACCTCAAGGCCCGCGCTTCGCCGGTGGTGGCGCCGCCGCCCCGCGTCCGGATCGATCCTCCGCCGACATTGGCCGCCGCGGCCGCCCCGGCCGACGGCCTGCAGGCGACGGCCGGAGCGTCGGACCGGACGGGCGAAGGATCGGGCAGCGGCGGCTCCGGCACCGGGAGCGGCAGCGGCCGCTCGGGCAGCGGCAGCGGAGGCGGCGGCGGGGTCGCCACCGGAGCCCGGCTCGTCTCCGGACGGATCTCAGATTCCGATTACCCGCGGACGGCCTCCCGCTCAGGGGCGACCGGGACC
>DATHBY010000547.1:0-2675 GCA_035295885.1 Allosphingosinicella sp. | reverse complement strand
GACCGGGCCGCCGCCGCCGAGCGCTATTTCGCAGCCCATGCCGGCGACTGGGACGAGATCCGCTCGCTCCACATCGCCGAGAGCGAGGTCGAGGCCGCCTGCCGCCGGGCCCTCGGAGACCGCCCGGTCGGCCGCCTCGTCGACATCGGCACCGGCACCGGCCGGATGCTGGAGCTGTTCGGCCCCAGCGCCGAGCGGGCTCTGGGAGTCGACCGCTCTCCGGAAATGCTCCGGCTCGCCCGGGTCAAGCTCGCCCAGGCCGGCCTCGCCGCCGCCGAGCTCCGCCAGGGCGACATGTACGCTCTGCCGCTCGCCGCCGGCTCGGCGGACACGGTCATCCTCCACCAGGTTCTCCATTACGCCCAGCAGCCCGCCGCCGCGGTCGCCGAGGCGGCGCGCCTGCTCGCTCCGGGGGGCCGCCTACTGATCGTCGATTTCGCCCCGCACGAGCGCGAGGAATTGCGCAGCCGCGACGCCCATCTCCGGCTCGGCTTCGCCGACGACGCGATGCTCAAATATCTCGATTCCGCCGGACTTCGCGGGCGGGTGGTCGAGCATCTGGAAGGCGGCGAGCTGACCGTGACGCTCTGGGAGGGCGAGCGCCCGAAGGAGAAACTGAAGGTGGTCGCATGAGCCCCGGGGTCCCCGACATCGCCAGGTGGCGCGAGCCGCTCTTCGCCGACGTCGCCGGCGACATAGGAGTCAGCTTCGAATTCTTCCCGCCCAAGACCGAGCGGATGGAGGAGACGCTCTGGGAGTCGGTCAAGACTCTCGAGCCGCTCGCCCCGCGCTTCGTCTCGGTCACCTACGGCGCCGGCGGCTCGACCCGCGAGCGCACGCACAATACGGTCGTCCGGATCGCCCAGGAAACCTCGCTCGTCCCCGCCGCACACCTCACCTGCGTCGAGGCGAGCCGGAGCGAGATCGACGAGGTCGCCCTCGGTTACTGGCAGGCCGGAATCCGCCACGTCGTCGCCCTTCGCGGCGATCCACCCGAGCCCGGCAAGGGCTTCCAGCCGCGGCCCGACGGCTATGCCAACGCCGCGGAGCTCGTCGCCGGCCTGAAGCGGGTGGCGCCGTTCGAGATCTCGGTCGCCGCTTACCCCGAAATCCATCCGGATTCCCCGACCCGCGCCGCCGATCTCGACAATCTCAGGCGCAAGATCGACGCCGGGGCCGACCGGGCAATCACCCAGTTCTTCTTCTCGCCCGAAAGCTTCTTCCGGTTCCGCGACGACGCCGCGGCCGCGAGGATCGACGCCGAGCTGGTGCCGGGGATACTGCCCGTCTCCAACGTCGCCCAGACCCGCAAGTTCGCGGCCATGTGCGGCGCGGCCATCCCTCCCTGGATGGACAAATTGTTCGAGGGGCTGGACGATCTTCCCGCCGCCCGCCAGCTCGTCGCCGCCACCGTCGCCGCCGAGCTTTGCGGCCAGCTTTATGCCGGCGGAGTCCGCCAGTTCCATTTCTACACTCTCAATCGCGCCGAGCTCGCCTACGCGATCTGCCACCTGCTCGGCCTGCGTCCGAAGGATCAAGATGAACGTCGCACAGCAGCTTAGGGCCGAAGCCGGCAAGCGCATCCTGATCAAGGACGGCGCCTACGGCACTCAGGTGCAGAACCGCCGCCTGAGGGAAGCCGATTATGCCGGAAGCCTCGGCCTGTCGCGCGACCAGAAGGGCAATAACGACCTTCTGAACCTCACCCAGCCGGAGCTGGTCCAGGAGATCTGCCACAGCTTCGCCGACGCCGGAGCGGAATTGCTCGCCACCAACAGCTTCAACGCCAACCGGATCAGCCAGGCGGATTACGGCGCCGAGCACCTCGTGCGCGAGATCAACGCCGCGGCCGCCCGGATAATCGCCGAGGTCGCCGAGCGCGAGGCCCAGAAGGACGGCAGGAAGCGCTGGGTCGTCGGAGCGCTCGGACCGACCAACAAGACCCTGTCGCTGTCGCCGAACGTCAACGACCCCGGCTATCGCGAGATCGATTTCGACACATTGTCCGACGTCTATGTCGAGCAGATCGAGGGGCTGGTCGAAGGCGGCGCCGAGATCGTCCTGATCGAGACGGTGTTCGACACGTTGAACGCCAAGGCCGCGATCCACGCCGCCGGCCGGGTCGACCGCGAGCTTCCGATCATGCTGTCGATGACCATCACCGACCTTTCCGGGCGCAACCTCTCGGGCCACTCGATCGAGGCCTTCTGGGCGAGCGTTCGCCACGCCCGGCCGCTGTCGATCGGCCTCAACTGCTCGTTCGGAGCGGCGCAGCTGCGGTCTCATGTGGCAGTGCTGTCGGGGATCGCCGACACCCTGATCATGGCCTATCCCAACGCCGGCCTGCCCAACGATCTCGGCGAATATGACGAGGGGCCGGCCGAGACCGCCGCCCAGGTGCGCGAATGGTGCGAGCAGGGGATCGTCAACATCGTCGGCGGCTGCTGCGGAACCACTCCGGCGCATATCGGAGCGATCGCGGAGGCGGTGAGGGGATTCGCGCCGAGGAAGATCGCCGAGCCCAGGCGGCGGACGCTTCTGGCGGGCATAGAGCCGATGGTCCTGGCGGCTTAACCCCAAAGTCGTCACCCCGGACTTGATCCGGGGTCCACCTTCTTCCCTTCGAAGCCGCAAGGGAAGGTGGATGCCGGATCAAGTCCGGCATGACGGGAACT
>DATHBY010000546.1:0-3804 GCA_035295885.1 Allosphingosinicella sp. | reverse complement strand
TCCGCCTGGAAACTCCCCTCCCTGCAAGGGAGGGGCCGGGGGTGGGTGGCGAGCATAGCGAGCCATCTGACTCCGAGTTTGGGCCGCCTTCGGCCGAACCCACCCCCAACCCCTCCCTTGCAGGGAGGGGAATAGAGTCGTTCGAAGTCTTCACTACCCGTCCCGACACCATCTTCGGGGCGAGCTTCGCGGCGATGTCGCCCGACCATCCGATCGCTCTGGCCCTTGCAGAGGGGAATGAGCCGCTCACCGCTTTCATCGCCGAGTGCAAGAAGGGCGGCACCACCGCGGCCGAGCTCGAGACTGCGGAGAAGAAGGGTTTCGACACCGGCGCCCGGGTGATCCACCCGCTCGACCCGGAGTGGGCCATGCCCCTCTACGTCGCCAATTTCGTATTGATGGACTACGGCACGGGCGCCATTTTCGGCTGCCCGGCGCACGACCAGCGCGACCTCGATTTCGCCCGCAAATACGGCCTTCCGGTGACCCGCGTGGTGGCCCCCTCGCCCGAAGAGGCGGACGAGCCGGTCGGCGGCGAGGCCTATACCGGTCCCGGCCGGCTGGTGAACAGCCGCTTCCTCGACGGCCTCACCGCCGAGGACGCAATCCGCGAGGTGATCGCCCGCGCCGAGGCGGACGGCTGGGGCGAGGGCACCACGGTCTGGCGGCTGCGCGACTGGGGCGTCTCGCGCCAGCGCTATTGGGGGACTCCGATCCCGATCGTCCATTGCGAGGCCTGCGGACCCGTCGCTGTGCCGCGCGACCAGCTGCCGGTGGTGCTTCCGGAGGATGTCGACTTCCAGAGTCCGGGCAACCCGCTCGACCGCCACCCGACCTGGGCGAAGGCCGACTGCCCGGGCTGCGGCGGCCCGGCCCGGCGCGAGACCGACACGCTCGACACGTTTGTCGATTCCTCCTGGTATTTCATCCGCTTCGCAAGCCAGCCCGCCGATGCTCCGTTCGACCGGGCGGAGGCGGAGCGCTGGCTGCCGGTCGACCAGTATATCGGCGGGGTCGAGCATGCGATCCTTCACCTCCTCTACGCCCGCTTCTGGACCCGGGCGCTGCAGCGGATCGGAATGCTCGACGTCGAGGAGCCGTTCGAGGGGCTCTTCACCCAGGGGATGGTCACCCACGCCACCTTCCAGGATTCCGAGGGCCGGTGGCTGACGCCCGACGAGGCGGAGAGCCATCAAGGTCCGGTCACCCGCGGCCGGGTCGAGAAGATGTCCAAGTCCAAGCGCAACACCGTCGATCCCGAGCCGATCGTCGACCAGTATGGCGCCGACGCGGTGCGCTGGTTCATGCTTTCGGACAGCCCGCCCGAGCGCGATCTCGAATGGAGCGAGGCGGGAATCCAGGGGAGCTGGCGCTTCGTCCAGAGGATATGGCGCCTCGCCGCCGAGGAGGCGGAGCGGGGGAGCTCGACATGGCTCGGCGACGGCGGGGACACAGGCCTCGACCGCAAGGTCCACCGCACCATCGCGGCAGTGGGAGCGAATATCGAGGCGCTCGCCTTCAACAAGGCGGTGGCCAATCTGTACGAGCTGACCAGCGCTCTCGAAAAGTCGCCCGCCTCGCCGTCGCGGAGCAAGGCCGTGGAGACGTTGATCCGGCTCGCCGCGCCGATGGTGCCGCATCTCTCCGAGGAAGCCTGGGCCGCTCTCGGCCGGGAAGGCCTCGTCGCCGACGCCGAATGGCCGGAGGCGGATCCCGACCTGCTCATCGAGGAGGAAGTGACGATCGCCGTCCAGGTCAACGGCAAGCTGCGCGACACGCTCACCGCCCCGAAGGGTTCGGCCAGGGAGATTCTCGAGGAAATGGCGCTGGCGTCCGAAAAGGTGGTCCGGATCCTCGACGGCAAGCCACCGCGCAAGGTGATCGTCGTCCCCGACCGGCTGGTGAACCTCGTCGCATGAGGTACGGTCCTCCCGCCATCCCCGTCAGCCCGGCGAAGGCTCGGGTCCATGCTGAGGCCGCGAACACAGCGCCTGTCTCGCGGTCGGCATGGATGCCAGCCTTCGCTGGCCTGACGAAGTCGGTCGCGATGATGGTCGGGATATCCCTCCTCCTCGCCGGCTGCGGACTGCAGCCGCTCTACAGGGGCGGCGGTTCGGGGCCGGTGGCGCAGTCGCTGCGCTCGGTGACGGTGGCGCCGATCGAGGGCCGGGCAGGCTGGCTGGTCCGGACCGCGCTGGAGGACCGGCTCGGCGCCCCCGCGGACGGCGCCGCCTTGTACCGGCTCGAAGTGCTGCTCGACGACGACATCACAGGCTTCGGGATCCGCTCCGACGACGCGGTAACCCGCGAGCGGCGGACGCTCAGGGCGCGCTACCGGCTGGTCGACGCGGCCAGGGGCACCGTGCTGCTCGACGCCACAGCCGGCTCGGACGCCGGCATCGACGTGGTCGGCTCCGAATATGCGACGGTGGCGGCGGAGCAGACGGCGCTCGAGCGGCTGTCGAAGGAAGTGGCCGACCAGATCGTCACCCGCGTCGCCCTCTACGCGAGGCGCAGCGGCGGCGCCCCGTGAAGGCGAAGCGGGCCGAGGTGGAGCGGGCGCTGAAGAGCCCCTCGGCCTACCGCTTCTTCCTGCTCTACGGCCCCGACGAATCGGGCTCGCATTCGCTGGTGAAGGCCGCGGCGGCCGGGGCGGGACCGGAGGCGGAGCGCGTGGAGCTGACGGGAGCCGAGCTGAAAGCGGATCCCGCCCGCCTCGCCGACGAGGCCGCGTCCATGTCGCTGTTCGGCGGCGGCCGCTACATCGTCGTCCAGCCGGCCGGCGACGAGTGCCTCGCCGCTGTGGAAGCGCTTCTGCAGGCGCCGGCCGCGGGCAACCCGGTCCTGCTCATCGCCGGCGCCCTCAAGCCCGCCTCCAAGCTCCTCAAGCTCGCTCTGGCCGAGCCGGCCGCGCTCGCTCTGGCGAGCTACGCTCCGGAAGGGCAGGAGGCGGAGCGCTTGGTGTCGGAAATGGCGCGTGCCGAAGGGCTGGTCGTCCGCTCCGACGTCGCCCGGCGTCTCGCCGACGCCTGCGCCGGCAACCGCGCCATCCTCTCGCTCGAGCTTCACAAGCTGGCCTTGTACCTCGACTCCGCCCCGGAACGCCCGAAGCCGCTCGACCATGAGGCGATCGATGCGGTCGGCGCCGCGGCCGAGGAAGGGGATCTGAGCCGCCTCGTCGACAGCGTCGGCAACGGCAATTCGGCAATGCTCCAGTCCGAGCTGCTCCGGCTTTCGGGCGAGGGCGTGGAGGGTATCCCGCTGATCCGCGCGGTGCTTCGCCGGATGAGCCTGCTTGCTCGCCTGCGCGCCCAGGTTGAGCGCGGCAACAGCCCCGACGCAGTCATGGCGTCACAAGGTAAGTCGTTGTTCTGGAAGGAAAAGGACTCGATCGCCCGCCAGCTCACCCGCTGGCGCTCGGACGCCCTGGCGCGAGGCATCAGCCGCCTGCTGGAGGCGGAGCGGCAGGTAAAGGCGTCCGGCGGCCTGGGCCCGACGGCGGTCGACGAGGAGCTTTTCGCCATCTGCCGCCAGGCCGCCCGGCTGCGGTAGGGTTGCCGGATCCTTTTTCCGTCATTGCGAGGAGCGGAGCGACGAAGCAATCCAGCTACAGGCGCCTGAGCCGCTGGATTGCTTCGCTTCGCTCGCAATGACGAGAGTGGGGTCCTCCGCCTCCGGCCTCGCCTAGAGTTTGTCCTATTGTGATGGAAGCGAGGCATTCGTCATGCCGGACTTGATCCGGCATCCACCTTCTTCCTCCACCGGGATTGAGAAAAAGGTGGACCCCGGATCAAGTCCGGGGTG
>DATHBY010000545.1:0-10678 GCA_035295885.1 Allosphingosinicella sp. | reverse complement strand
CCTCCGCCGATAAAGGAGCGCTCTGCTGGAGGGTCGTTCCGACTCTCCTCGCGCCCGCGCCCGGGCGCCGCCTCTTGGGAAAGTGCATGGCCGCCGATCCGAGACTGCTCGCCAACGCCATTCGCGCGCTGTCGATGGACGCCGTCCAGGCCGCCAATTCCGGCCACCCCGGAATGCCGATGGGGATGGCCGACGTCGCCACCATCCTGTTCACCGAATATCTGAAGCACGATCCCGCCGATCCCGACTGGCACGACCGCGACCGGTTTGTCCTCTCCGCCGGCCACGGCTCGATGCTGATCTATTCGCTTCTCCACCTCACCGGCTACGCCCACCCCACCATCGACGAGATCAGGAACTTCCGCCAGCTCGGCAGCCCCTGCGCCGGCCATCCGGAGAATTTCATGCTCGCGGGGGTGGAAGCGACCACCGGCCCGCTCGGCCAGGGGGTCGCAATGGCGGTCGGGATGGCGATCGCGGAGCGCCATCTCAACGCCGTGTTCGGCGACGATCTCGTCGACCATCGAACCTGGGCGATCGCCGGCGACGGCGACCTGATGGAGGGGGTGAATCACGAGGCCGCGGGGCTGGCGGGGCATCTCCGCCTGGGCCGCCTCAACCTCTTCTGGGACGACAACCGGATCACCATCGACGGCTCGACCGATCTGTCCACCTCAGAGGACATTCCCGGCCGCTACGCCGCCTACGGCTGGCACGTCGTGCGCTGCGACGGCCACGATTTCGCAAGCATCCGCCGGGCGATCGACGAGGCGCTCGACGATCCCAGGCCCTCGCTTATCGCCTGCCGGACGATCATCGGCTGGGGCGCTCCCAACAAGCAGGGCACGTCGGCGACCCACGGAGCGGCGCTCGGCGCCGACGAGGTCGCGGCGGCGAGGAAGCAGCTGGTCTGGGACAGCGAGCCGTTCGACCTTCCCGCCGGCATCCTCGCCGCCTGGCGCTCGGCCGGCGGGCGCGGCGGCAAGGTCCACGAGGAATGGCGAGCCCGGCTGGCCGCCTCGGCGCACCGCGGGGAGTTCGTCCGGCGCATGGAAGGGCGGCTGCCGGAAGATTTCTCAATCTCCCAACATTTGTCGCAATTATTGGCGATTCCCCAACATATCGCGACCCGCAAGGCGTCCGAGATCGCGCTCGAGGCGATCAACCCCCAGCTGCCCGAAACCCTGGGCGGCTCGGCCGATCTCACCGGTTCGAACAACACCAAAACAAAGGCGCAGAAGCCTTTGACGAAAGAGGATTATTCCGGCCGCTACATCTATTACGGGATCCGCGAGTTCGGAATGGCGGCGGCGATGAACGGGATGGCGCTTCACGGCGGTGTCATCCCCTATGGCGGTACCTTCCTGATCTTCTCCGATTATTGCCGCCCCGCCATCCGCCTCTCGGCGCTTCAGGGCGTGCGGGTGATCTATGTGATGACCCACGATTCGATCGGCCTCGGCGAGGACGGCCCGACCCACCAGCCGGTCGAGCATCTGATGAGCCTCAGATCGATGCCCAACCTCGCCGTCTACCGGCCCGCGGACGCCGTCGAGACCGCCGAATGCTGGGCTCTGGCGCTGGAGCGGCGGAACGGGCCGTCGTTGCTCGCCTTGACCCGCCAGAACCTGCCGCAGCTGAGGACCTGGCGGAGCGGGAACCTCTGCGCGCTCGGCGCCTACCGCCTCCGCCCCGCGGCGGCGGCGCGACGGGTGGTGCTGATCGCGACCGGCTCCGAGGTGGAGCTGGCGGTGGCCACGGCCGACTCGCTGGAAGGACAGGGGATCGGCGCCGACGTCGTCTCGATGCCCTGCTGGTCGCTGTTCGACGCCCAGGACGAGGCCTATCGGACCGACCTGCTTCCGGGGGATGCCCTCAAGGTCTCGATCGAGGCCGGGGCCACGCTCGGCTGGGAACGCTATATCGGCCCCCGCGGCCTCGCGATCGGCGTCGACCGGTTCGGCGCCTCGGCCCCCGCGGATGACCTGTTTCAGCGCTTCGGCTTCACTTCCGAGGCGATCGTGCCGCGCATTCTCGCGGCCCTCAAATCCCAGGGAGATCAATGACATGGCGACGAGAGTTGCGATCAACGGTTTCGGGCGGATCGGCCGCCTTGTGGCCCGGGCCCTGCTCGAGAAGACCGACAGCGGCCTCGAGCTGGTCTCGATCAACGACCTCGCCGACGCCGAATCCAATGCCTTGCTGTTCAGGCGCGACTCGGTCCACGGCGCCTGGCCCGGAGAGGCCCGGGCCGAGGGCAACGACCTAGTCATCGACGGCCGCCGGGTCCGGGTCACCGCCGAGCGGGATCCGGGCAAGCTGCCGCACGGGGATAACGGCATCGACCTGGTGCTGGAATGCACCGGCTTCTTCACGGATCGTGACAAGGCCGGCGCCCATCTCACTGCCGGAGCGAAGAAAGTCCTGATATCGGCGCCGGCGAAGGGAGTCGATCTCACCGTCGTCTACGGAGTCAATCACGACCGCATCGAAGCCGGGCACACGATCGTCTCCAATGCCTCGTGCACCACCAACTGCCTGGCGCCGGTCGCCAAGGTCCTGAACGACGCGATCGGCATCGAGCGCGGCCTGATGACCACCGTCCACGCCTACACCAACGACCAGAAGATCCTCGACCAGATCCATTCCGACAAGCGCCGCGCCCGCGCCGCAGGAATGTCGATGATCCCGACCACCACGGGCGCCGCCCGGGCCGTCGGGGAGGTGCTTCCCGAGTTGAAGGGCAAGCTCGACGGCTCGGCGATCCGGGTGCCCACCCCCAATGTCAGCCTCGTCGACCTCACCTTCACGCCCGGGCGCGACACCAGCCTCGACGAGGTCAACGGTGCCCTTCGGGCGGCCTCGGAGAGCGGGCCGCTGGCCGGGATCCTCGCCTACAGCGAGGAGCCGCTGGTCTCGATCGACTACAACCACAATCCGGCCAGCTCGACCGTGGACAGCCTCGAGACCGCGGTGCTCGAAGGCAGGCTCGTCCGGGTCCTCTCCTGGTACGACAATGAATGGGGCTTCTCGAACCGGATGGTCGACACGGCCGCCGCGATGGCCCGGCTGATCTGACGCCATGACGTCCTTCATACGCCCTTCGATACGCCGTCTCGTCAGGCTCAACGGCTACTCAGGATGAGCGGTCGCGAATTTCCGCTCATCCTGAGTAGCGACCGAGCCTGGCGAGGGCGCGTATCGAAGGACCGGGGCAATCGCCATGACTAGCTTCCGCACCTTAGACGATCTCGGCGACGTTCAGGGCAGGCGCGCCCTCGTCCGGGTCGATCTCAACGTGCCGATGGCCGACGGGGAGGTGAGCGACGACACCCGTCTTCGAGCCACCCTGCCGACCGTGACCGAGCTCGCCGACAAGGGCGCGATCGTGCTCCTGCTCGCCCATTTCGGCCGTCCCAAGGGGGAGCGGCGGGCGGACATGTCGCTGTCGCTGGTCACTCGCGCCTACGAGCATGTGCTGGGCCGCGAGGTGCGCTTCGTCGGCGACTGCCGCGGGGAGACGGCTCGGGACAATGTCGCCCGGTTGCAGCCGGGCGACGTCGCAATCCTCGAAAACACCCGATTCCATGCCGGCGAGGAAAAGAACGATCCCGAGCTCGCCCGGGCGATGGCCGCGCTCGGCGACCTCTACGTCAACGACGCCTTCTCCGCCGCCCACCGCGCCCATGCCTCGACCGAAGGCCTGGCACACCTCCTGCCCGCTTATGCCGGCCGCGCGATGGAGGCTGAGCTCAAGGCGCTGGAGAAGGCGCTCGGGGAGCCGGAGCGGCCGGTGGCGGCGGTCGTCGGGGGAGCCAAGGTCTCGAGCAAGCTAGAGGTGCTCCGCCACCTGGTGACCAGGGTCGATCATCTCGTCATCGGCGGCGGCATGGCCAATACCTTCCTCGCCGCCCGCGGGGTCGACGTCGGCAAGTCGCTGTGCGAGCACGAGCTCAGCGGCACCGCTCTCGAGATACTCGACGCGGCCGAGCGGGCGAGCTGCACCGTCCACTTGCCCTACGACGTGGTGGTGGCGAAGGAGTTCGCCGCCAACCCGCCCAGCCTCAGGACCTGCAACGTCCACGAAGTCGCCGCCGACGAGATGATCCTCGACATCGGCCCGGCCGCGGTCGAGGCGCTTGCCGACGCTCTCAAGACCTGCCGCACCCTCGTGTGGAACGGTCCGCTCGGCGCTTTCGAGACCGAGCCCTTCGACCGCGCCACCGTGCAGCTGGCACGGACCGCGGCGGCGTTGACCCAGGCGGGCCAGCTCGTCTCGGTCGCCGGCGGCGGTGACACTGTGGCCGCGCTCAACCATGCCGGCGCCGCCGCCGACTTCACCTTCGTCTCCACCGCCGGCGGGGCCTTCCTCGAATGGATGGAAGGCAAGGAGCTGCCGGGCGTGAAGGCGCTCCAGCGGCCCGCCTGATGAGCCTCGAGGACTTCCAGCTCGAGCTTCTCTTCGCGACTCCGGTCCTGGTCGGCCGGCTCGGCGACTCCGAACGGATCAACGCCGCGCTCGAAGCGGCGATCCTGGAGCGGCGCAAGTCGCACCCGGGCATCGAGCGGTCGAACGTCGGCGGCTGGCACTCCGCCCCCGACCTGCTGCACTGGGGCGGCGATCCGCTTCGAGAGGTGGCGGCACAGATCGTCGAGCTCGCAGACGCCAACACCCACGACATGATGGCCGGACCCGGCCAGCGGCGCGGATGGGTGCTGGAAGCCTGGGCGAACGTCTCGGAACGGGGCGGAGCGAACCAGCTCCACGCGCATCCGGGCTGCTTTTGGTCCGCCGTCTATTATGTCCGGGTCGATCCCGGCGGGGGCGGCGAGCTGATCCTCCACGACCCTCGAGTGCCGGCGATGCACATGCATGCCCCCATGCTGCGGTTCCGCCACGCCGGCGCCGAGGCGATGGTCCATACCACTCCGCAAGCGGGCATGCTGGTCCTGTTCCCGTCATGGCTGAACCACAGCGTGGCGCCCTATCTCGGCGATGGCCTGCGAATCTCGATCGCCCTCAACCTGTCGGCACCGCCGTCGATTCCCGAGGCTCCGTTGAAGCAGCCCGCCTAGGCGTCTATCAGCGCGCAAACTTTACAAAGCCCCACAAGGAAGACCGATGACCTTAACGCCCATCGTCAAGAACATCCTCGCCAACTACGAGAGCGACAATCCCGGAACCAAGGCCAATCTCGCCCGGATCCTGATGCAGGGGCGGCTCGGCGGGACCGGCAAGCTGATCATCCTGCCCGTGGACCAGGGCTTCGAGCACGGTCCGGCGCGAAGCTTCGCGATCAATCCGCCGGCTTACGATCCGCATTACCATTACCAGCTGGCGATCGACGCGGGGCTGAGCGCCTATGCGGCGCCCCTGGGACCGCTGGAGGCCGGGGCCGGCACCTTCGCCGGCCAGATCCCGACCATCCTCAAGGTCAACAGCTCGAACAGCTGGGCGACCTCGATCGACCAGGCGGTGACCGGAACCGTCGAGGACGCGCTCCGGCTCGGCTGCTCGGCGATCGGCTTCACCATCTATCCCGGCTCCGACAGCGTCTTCGAGATGATGGAGGAGATCAGGGAGATGTCGGCCGAAGCCAAGTCGGTCGGCCTCGCCACCGTCATCTGGTCCTATCCGCGCGGCGGCAAGCTGTCGAAGGACGGCGAGCTCGCGCTCGACGTCGGCGCCTATGCCGCGCACATGGCCGCCCTGCTCGGCGCCCACATCATCAAGGTCAAGCTGCCGACCGCTCATGTCGAGCAGAAGGACGCCCAGAAATCCTACGAGGGCACCGACTGGTCCGCGCAGGCGGACCGGGTCCGCCACGTCGTCCAGGCGAGCTTCAACGGCCGCCGGATCGTGGTCTTCTCGGGCGGCGCGGCCAAGGGCATCGACTCCGTCTACCAGGACGCGCGCGATATTCGCGACGGCGGCGGCAACGGCTCGATCATCGGCCGCAACACCTTCCAGCGGCCGCGCGACGAGGCGCTCGCCATGCTCGAGAAGCTGGTCCGAATCTACAAAGGCGAGGAGTGAACGGCACCGGCCTGGCGGCTCCAGGCCTGACCGATCGATGCTGAGCCGCTTCCTCGCCCGGCAGTTCGGCCGCCCTTCCGGCCTCGTCGGTCAGTTCCTGATCGCGCCCTGGCTCGATCGGATCAGCCGGCGGATGAACGAGATGGCGCTGGCCTGTCTGCGGCTGGAGCGCGAGGATTGGGTGCTCGAGGTGGGCTTCGGCGGCGGCGGGCTGCTGCGTTCGCTGCTGCTCGGGACCCGGGGCGAGGTGTTCGGCGCGGACGTCTCCGACGCGCTCATCGCTCGGGCCCGAGCCCGCTTCGCTCGCGACGTCCGGCGTGGGCGGCTTCACCTCTATCGCGCCTCTGCCGAGAGCCTGCCCCTGCCGCCCGCAACGGTGACCAGGGCGGTGAGCGTCAACAGCCTCTATTTCTGGCCCGATCCGGCGGCGGCGCTGGCCGAGCTGGCGCGCGTCGTGAAGCCCGGCGGCCGCCTGGCAATCGCCTTCGAACCTGCCGGGGAGCTGCGCAAATGGCCCGGTCACCGCTTCGGTTTCCGGCTGTTCGAAGTGGCTGAGGTCAAGGCGATGATGGAAGCGGCGGGCTTTGGCGAAATCGACGAGCGCTGGGGGACCGGCCGAAGGCCCGCCCGCTTCTGCTGCTTGAGCGGCGAGCGGCTCCATGCGAATGCCTGAGCCGATGGACGACCCGCTCGATCCCGACTTCGCCCGCCTGTTCGAGCCCAGCGCCCGGCCGCCCTGCCAGCTTTATCTGATCTCTCCGCTCGACGTCGGCGGCGATTTCCCGAAGCGGCTGGAGCAGGCGCTTGGCGGCGGCCCCGTCGCCGCCTTCCAGTTCCGGGTCAAGGGGATCGACCAGCATGAGGCGGCTCGGCTCGCCGAGCCGCTGCAGCGCATCTGCGAAGCGCGCGAGGTGGCGTTCATCGTCAACGACGACATGGGGCTGGCGAAGCGGATCGGCGCCGACGGCGTCCATCTCGGCCAGGGCGACGGAGATCCGCGCGAGGCGAGGGCCCTGCTCGGACCCAATGCCCAGATCGGAGTCACCTGCCACGACAGCCGCCACCTCGCCATGGAGGCCGGCGAAGCGGGCGTCGACTATGTCGCCTTCGGCGCCTTCTACCCGACGGCGACCAAGGAGACGGCTCACCGGCCCGAGCCCTCGATCCTCTCCTGGTGGTCGCGGATCTTCGAGATACCTTCGGTGGCGATCGGCGGCATCACGTCGGAAAACGGCGGGGTGCTGGTCGAGGCGGGCGCGGATTTCCTGGCGGTGTGCAGCTCGGTGTGGGGCCACCCCGGCGGCCCGGAGGCGGCGGTGAAGGAGTTTGAGGCGATTCTGGAAGGGCCGTCATCCCGGCCTTGATCCGGGATCCACCTTGCCCTTGTGGACCCGCAAAAGCGGAAGGTGGATGCCGGATCGAGTCCGGCATTACGATCTCCGCTTACCTCAGCGCCTGCCCGACCATCGCTCTCAGAGTCAGGGCGTCGTGGATGGCGTGGCCGCCAATGTCGTTGTTGAAATAGCACCAGACGTCGCGGCCGCCTCTCGCCTGCTCGACGATCCAGTCGGTCCAGGCGAGCAGCCCTTCGTCCGGATAGCGGCCCCAATATTTCCCTTCGCCGCCGTGGAAGCGGACATAGGCGATCGGCCCCGCCGCCCATCGCGGGGTCGCCGAGCCCGGCATGTCGTGAGCGCAAAAGGAGACGCCGCGGGCGTCGAGCAGGGCGAGCACCTCCTCGGTCAGCCAGCTCTTCTCGCGGAACTCGAAGACGTGGGTAAGGTCCGGGGGGAGGAGGGCGAGGAACTCCTCCAGCCGCTCGCGGTTGAAGGCCCAGCGCGGCGGCAGCTGGTAGAGGATCGGGCCGATCGTGCCCCCCAGGTTGCGCGCCCGGCCGAGGAACTCCTCGACCGGCTCGGCGCAGTCCTTGAGCTTCTTCATGTGGGTGATGAAGCGGGGCGCCTTGACCGCGTAGCGAAAGCCCGCCGGCGCCTGGTCGCGCCACTTGGTGAAGGTCTCGGGCCTGGGCAGGTGGTAGAAGCTGGTGTTGAGCTCGACCGTTCGGAACGTGTCCGAATAATGGCCGAACCAGAGGCGCTGGGCGAGCTTCGCCGGGTAGAAGAGCTCGCGCCAGTGGCGGTAGATCCAGCCCGAGCAGCCGATATGGACGGTTCCGATCATTCGCCACTCGAAACGGAACGGGTGGGAAATAAGTTGCGTTGAGCGGGGGGTGGAACGGCTGAGAACCTTCGTCATCATATTCGTGACGGCGCTCGTCACCTGCGCGCTGACCAGCGCTTTTTGGTTCATGGCCTATAGCGGCGTCAGCTTCGTGGGCCCGCGCGAACCGTCGGCTGCGCCGAAGCCGCCGCCCGATCCGACCCCGCGCGCGGAGCTGGTTCTCGGCCCCACCGGCCTGGCGATCCCGGTCGCCGGAGTGAAGGCGGGCGAGCTGCAGGACACCTACACCCAGTCCCGCTCCGGCGGCGCCCGGGTCCACAATGCGATCGACATCATGGCTCCGCACGGCACTCCGGTCGTCGCCGCGGCTCCGGGGACGGTCGAGAAGCTGTTCAACAGCGAGGGTGGGGGCGGAATCACCGCCTATGTCCGCTCTCCCGACGGGCAGTGGATGTACTATTACGCCCACCTCCAGTCCTATGCCCCCGGCCTAAGGGAAGGCCAGGCCGTGAAGCAGGGCGACGCGATCGGCACCGTCGGCTCGACCGGCAACGCCAATCCTGCCGGACCCCACCTCCATTTCGCGATCAACAAGATGGCGGCGGGGGAGAAATGGTATGACGGCACTCCGATCAATCCCTACCCCCTGCTTGCGGGCAGGCGGTCCGGCGGCTAAGGCGCTCGCCGGCTCTTTCCCATTCTTTCGCGAGACAGAAATGAAGATCAGCGGCGTGGACATACGTCCCGGCAACATCATCGAATATGAGGGCGGCATCTGGCGCGCCGTCAAGATCCAGCACACCCAGCCGGGCAAGGGCGGCGCCTACATGCAGGTCGAGATGAAGAACCTCATCGACGGCCGCAAGAACAACGTCCGCTTCCGCTCGGCCGAGACGGTTGAGCGGGTCAGGCTCGACACCAAGGACTTCCAGTTCCTGTTCCGGGACGGCGACCAGCTGACCTTCATGGACAAGGACAATTACGAGCAGATCACTCTGCCGACCGACCTGCTCGGCGATGCCGCGGCCTTCCTCCAGGACGGAATGGACGTGGTGATGGAGCTTTGGGAGGAGCGGCCGATCTCGGTCCAGCTCCCCGACACGATCGAAGCGACCATCGTCGAGGCGGACGCGGTGGTGAAGGGCCAGACCGCCTCGTCCAGCTACAAGCCCGCCCTGCTCGAGAATGGCGTGCGGGTGATGGTCCCGCCGCATATCGGCGCCGGAACCCGGATCGTGGTCGACGTCTACGAGCAGACCTATGTGAGGCGCGCGGACTAGAGTGGTATCCCATTCGGGCCTGATCACCGTCATGCAGCGTGCCGCCCGCAAGGCGGCGCCGAGGCTTCGGCGCGACTATAACGAGGTCGAGCAGCTCCAGGTCAGCCGCAAGGGCCCGGCCGACTTCGTCTCGATGGCAGACAAGCGCGCCGAGCAGACCATCGTCGAGGAGCTTCGCCACGCTCGCCCCGACTGGCGGCTGACCCTCGAAGAGGGCGGCGCGATCGACGGCGATCCCGACAAGCCCCGCTTCATCGTCGATCCGCTCGACGGCACTTCGAACTTCCTCCACGGCCTGCCCCACTTCGCCGTCTCGATCGCGGTGGAGGACCCGCGCGGCGCGCAGGGGCGGCCCGAGATCACCCAGGCGCTGGTCTATCAGCCGCTCACCGACGAGACCTTCTGGGCGGAGAAGGGCAGGGGCGCCTGGCTCAACGAGCGGCGGCTGCGGGTCTCGGCCCGCCGCGACCTCGCCGACGCCCTCATCGCCACCGGGGTGCCGTGGAAGGGCCACGGCCATCTCGACCGGTTCCAGAAGATACTCGACTCGGTCGGCCCGGAAGTGGCCGGAATCCGCCGCTTCGGCTCGGCCGCGCTCGATCTCGCCTGGGTGGCGGCGGGCCGTTTCGACGGCTTCTGGGAGGAGGACCTCCAATATTGGGACATCGCCGCCGGGATCCTCCTCGTCCGCGAGGCGGGCGGCTTCGTCACCGATTTCCGCGGCGCCGACGCGGCGCTGGCGAAGGGGCAGGTGCTGGCCGCCAACGACCAGCTCCACTCGAAGCTTCACAAGTTGGTGGCGGGGGCCTTGCGCTGATCCTCATCCCGCCTTCGCGTGATGACGGCGAACCTACTTCCGATACCCGATATGCTGCTCGAACTTCGCGAGCACGCTCGCCCAAAATTCCATATTGTCGATGAACAGCGGCTGCGAGATTCCCCCGTCGTCGAGGTCTACGTCCATCTCGAGGATCGGATCGTTCTCCTTGTCGAGATAGGCTCGGCCGAAGCGCTGGCTTCGGTTCCATTCGTTGATCCGCTCCAGGCCGATCGATTCCTTCAGGTCGTAGCCCGAATGGAATTGGACCGTCGCACATTGCTTGTGGTCCCTGCAATTGTAGAAGAAGATCTGGAAGGTGGTTCCCGAAACGCCGCTGGTGATCATCGGGTCGCCGACCTT
>DATHBY010000544.1:0-8097 GCA_035295885.1 Allosphingosinicella sp. | reverse complement strand
GTGGGGAAGCTCGCGCCGGAAGAATTCCGTATATTCCTCCGGGTCGCCGTCGAACTCGGTGATCACCTGCAGGAACTTGTCATGGATCACGAGCACGCGGGCGAAATGGACGATCTTCGACTTGCGCAGCGCGCGGTCGATCTCGGGCTGGATATGGTCGGCGAACACTTCCTTCAGCTTCTGAAGCTTCGCCAGGGATTCCGGATCCTGCTTCAGCGGCACGGTCATGTTCAACGCGGTGATCATAGGACGCTCCTTCTCTCGCCGAGCGGAAGCCCGAGCTTAAGCCCGGGGGCCGCTGGTTTGTGATTTCGCCGATTTCCTTCGGCGCGGCTACTGGCCACGCCCCCACGGACTGGGAAATTCCACCGCCCCGAAGCGAAGTCAATATCCTCATAGCTTATGCAACGTCGCTGCGAGGGTGGCCAGCGATCGCCTCCTTGCGCGAAGGCTGTGTTCATGCTATGTTCTCAAAGTTCTTTGACAGTGTGAACGATGGCAGGAGGCGAGGTCCGAGGGGTCGCGAAGTTCACGGAAAGGGCGCCTGACTCGATGAACTTCGTGAACTTAACCTCTGTCGGCGCGTCCTAGCGTTCCGCCTTCCGCCCCCGCTTCGCGGCGATCCTAAGCCGAAGCGCGTTGAGTTGGATGAAGCCGGCCGCGTCGCGCTGGCTGTAGCTGGACGAGCCTTCCTCGAAGGTGACCAGATCCTGGTCGTAGAGGGCGAGCTCGCTCTCGCGGCCGATCACCGTCGCATTGCCCTTGTAGAGCTTCACCCGCACCTTTCCGGTGACATGCTCCTGGCTCCTGTCGATCAGCGCCTGGAGCATCTCGCGCTCGGGGCTGAACCAGAAGCCGTTGTAGATGAGGCTCGCGTAGCGCGGCATGATCTCGTCCTTGAGATGCGCCGCTCCGCCGTCAAGCGTGATCGATTCGATCCCGCGATGGGCGGCGAGCAGGATGGTCCCGCCGGGAGTCTCGTAGACCCCGCGCGACTTCATTCCGACGAAGCGGTTCTCGACCAGGTCGAGGCGGCCGATGCCGTTGTCGTGGCCGAGCTGGTTGAGGCGGGTTAGCAGGCCGGCCGGCGACAGCGTCTCGCCGTCGATCGAGACGGGATCGCCCCTTTCGAAGCCGATCTCGATCACGCTCGCCTCGTCCGGCGCGTCCTCGGGCGAGAGCGTGCGCTGGTGGACATATTCCGGAGCCTCGGCCGACGGGTCCTCCAGCACCTTGCCCTCGGACGAGGAGTGGAGGAGGTTGGCGTCGATCGAGAAGGGGGATTCGCCGCGCTTGTCCTTCGAGATCGGGATCTGGTGCTTCTCGGCGAAGTCGATCAATTGCTCGCGGCTGGCATAGTCCCACTCCCGCCACGGAGCGATCACCCTGATGTCCGGCTCGAGCGCGTAATAGCCGAGCTCGAAGCGGACCTGGTCGTTGCCCTTGCCGGTGGCGCCGTGGCAGACCGCATCGGCGCCCACCGTACGGGCGATCTCGATCTGGCGCTTGGCGATGAGCGGCCGGGCGATCGACGTGCCGAGCAGATATTGCCCCTCGTAGAGCGTGTTCGCCCGGAACATCGGGAAGACGTAGTCGCGGACGAACTCCTCGCGCAGGTCCTCGATGAAGATGTTCTCGGGCCGTA
The DNA here is from genome assembly GCA_035295885.1 of Allosphingosinicella sp. Taxonomy (GTDB): domain Bacteria; phylum Pseudomonadota; class Alphaproteobacteria; order Sphingomonadales; family Sphingomonadaceae; genus Allosphingosinicella. The sequence goes on along the minus strand of DATHBY010000544.1, from coordinate 6,452 downwards.
TTCCGAGCAGCTCCGCCTTGGCCCTCGCCGGCTCGACCTCCTCGCCCTGGCCGAGATCGGCGGTGAAGGTGACGACCTCGGCCCGATATTCGGTCTGAAGCCACTTGAGGATGATCGAGGTGTCGAGCCCGCCCGAATAAGCGAGCACGACCTTTTTGGGAGGCGGGAGGTTCATTTCAGCTTCCCTGAAAAAAATGGGGACAGTTACGATTTTCCTCGAGCCGGAAAATCGGGACAGTTACGATTTTTCCAGGACCGCCGGAGGGGTGAGTGCCGCCGCCCGGAAATTCGTAACTGTCCCCATTTTCTGGAGGTCACGACGGCTCCTGCGAAAGCTTGCGGAAGCGGTTCGCCATGATGCCGGCGCCGATTCCGTCCCTGAGGGCCACGAACAAGGTGTCGTCGCCGCAGATCGTCCCCGCCACCTCGTCGAGCCTGGCCTGGTCGAGAGCGAGGCCGACGAGGTGGGCGGAGCCGGGCGGAGTGCGGATGACGAGCAGATTGCCCGCCGCCTCGATCGACACCACCCATTCGGCGAGGATCCGCTGGAGGCGCGCCGCGGCCCAGTCGTTGCTTCCGAGCTGGTCGGGCAGGGCGTAGCTGAGCGAGCCGCCGCGCTTCACCTTGACCGCCCCCATCTGGTCGAGGTCGCGCGACACCGTCGCCTGGGTGACCGAAAATCCGATCGCGCCGAGGCGGGCGGTCACTTCCTCCTGGCTTCCCAGCGATTCGGAGCGGATGAGATCGGCGATCGCCTTCTGCCGGCGGGTGCGCGCTTCGGTCATGAAATGTCCTCCCCATCGAAGATGGGGAGGGGGACCACCCGAAGGGTGGTGGAGGGGTAGCTGCCTTGGACTCCCCGTTTTCCCATCAAACCTCCCACTCTAGCGCCAGCTACCCCTCCACCATGCTTCGCATGGTCCCCCTCCCCACGAGCTCCGCTCGTGGGGAGGATGAGTTCGGGCGCGCCCCTCACAACCTCACCCCCATCAGCCAGGCCAGCGCTCCGCGCGCGGTGTGCATCCGGTTCTCCGCCTGGAGCCAGACCGCGCTCCGCGGCCCGTCGATCACCCCGGAGCTCACCTCCTCGCCGCGCCTGGCGGGCAGGCAATGGAGGAAGCGGGCGTCCGGGCAGCGCTCCATCAGCGCCTCGTCCACCCGGTAGGGCTCGAAAGCCTTCGTCCTCGCCTCCGTCTCCTCGCTTTGTCCCATCGACACCCAGACGTCGGTGTAGACGACGTCCGCTCCCTGGACCGCCTCGGCCGGGTCGGCGAGCCGGGTCACATGATCGAGAGTCCCGTCCAGGCCATAGCCCTCGGGACTGGCGATGCGCAGCTCCACCCCGAGCAGCGAGCAGGCTTCGGCGAGGGAGCGGCAGACATTGTTGCCGCCGTCGCCGACATAGGCGATCCGGGCGCCCTCAACCCGGCCGAGCAGCTGCCTGACCGTCAGCAGGTCCGCAAGCGCCTGCAGCGGATGGGCGCGGTCCGACAGCATGTTGAGCAGCGGCTTCTCCGTCGCCGCGGCCATCGCCTCCAGATCTTCATGGTCCATCACCCGGGCGGCGGTCACGGCGTGGTAGCAGGCCAGTGTCCGGGCGACGTCCTCGGCGCTTTCCCTTGTGCCGAGGCCGACCTCCTCCTTCTGGATATAGACCGGGTGGCCGCCGAGCTGAACGGCCGCGATCTCCATCGAATTGCGGGTCCGCGCCGACGGCTTCTGGAAGACGAGGGCGACACCCTTGCCGGCCAGCGGCAGGCCGAGGTCGGGCAGCTCGGACAAAGCGAGGATTTCGCTCAGCCCCTCGCGGCCGAGGCCGGCGATGGTGAGGAGGTGGGTCACCAGCACTTTTCCCGCTTGACCATGGTCCCGATCCCTTCGTCGGTGAGAAGCTCGATCAGCAGTGCGTGAGGCACCCGGCCGTCGATGATGTGCGCGGTGCCGACGCCGGCGTCCACCGCGTCGGCGCAGGCCCTGAGCTTGGGGATCATCCCCGCGCTGACGCTGTCATGCTCGATCCGCCCGCGAAGCTCGGCTGAGGTAAGGCGCGGGACGAGGCTGGACTCGTCGCTGACGTCCTCGAGCAGCCCCGGTGCGGCGGTCAAATAGACGATCTTCTCAGCCGCCATGGCGACGGCGATGGCTCGAGCCGCCTCGTCGGCGTTGACGTTGTAGGGCTGGCCGGCTTCGTCGGCGCCGATGGTCGAGACGACCGGGCTGAGCCCCTCGTCGAGCAGCCGTTCGAGCACCGAGGCTCGGACGTGGCTGACGTCGCCGACATAGCCCATCGAGGAGTGTCGCGGAATCACCGTGAGCAGCCCGGCATCCTCGCCCGACACTCCGACCGCCACCGGATCGTCGAGCGCCTCCCGGTTGATCGTCGCGACGAGGTCACGGTTGATCTTGCCGACCAGCACCATCCGCACGATCTCGAGAGTCTCGGCGTCGGTCACCCGAAGGCCGTCCCTGAATTCCGGTTCCTTGCCGACCCGCCGCATCATCGCGTCCACCTGCGGCCCGCCGCCATGGACGAGCACGCAGCGCACCCCGACGCTCCTCAGCAGCAGCACGTCCTGCGCCAGCGCCCGGTCGAGCGCCTCGTCGATCGCCGCTCCCCCGAGCTTCACCACCACCGAGCGGCCGTGGAAGCGCTGGATGTAGGGCAGGGCCTGGACGAGGACCCCCGCGGTCTCGGTGGGGGACCTCATGACGTCCTCGAATTCTCTTTGATGTAGCCCGGGCCGAGATCGATGCCGATGACCCGGGCGCGGCCGGCGCCGAGGCCGAGCGCGACTTCGATCTCGATCCGCTGCCGCTTCATGTGGGCGGCGACGGCGTCGGCGTCATGATCGGCATTGGCGCCCCCGCGGGCGACGATGGTGTCGCCATAGGCGACAATCGTCTTCTCCGCCTCGAAGGCGATTCCGGCCGAGCCCGCCGCCGCCAGCAGCCGCCCCCAATAAGGGTCGCCGCCATACCAGCTGCACTTGACGAGATTGTTCTCGGCGATCCGCTTGGCCGCGGTCCTCGCCTCCGCGTCGGAGGCGGCGCCGGTGACCGTGAGCGCCACCATCTTCGTCATCCCCTCGGCGTCGAGCGCCATCTGCAGGGTGAGGTCCTCGCACGCCTTGTGCACAGCGTCGGCGAACTCGCCCAGGTCGGGCCGGCCGCGCCGGGCCGAGGCGAGCAGGATGGCGGTGTCGTTGGTCGAGGTGGCGCCGTCGACGTTCAGGGTGTTGAAGGTACGGTCGGAGGCGCCGCGAAGGATCCGGGTCATCTCGTCCGCCGAGACATCGGCATCGGTGGTGAGGAAGGCGAGCATCGTCGCCATGTCCGGAGCGATCATCCCGCAGCCCTTGGCCATTCCGCCGAGCGTGAAGGTGGAGCCCCTGACGAGCGCTTCCTTGGCATTGTGGTCGGTCGTCAGGATCCCGCGCGCCGCATCCTGGGCGCCGCCGGCCGACAGCTTCCTGGCGAGCTTCGGAGTCGCGGCAAGGATCAGGTCCATCGGCAAAGGCGTGCCGATGATCCCGGTCGAGCAGACCAGCACGTCCTCGGCCGCCACGTCGAGCGCCCGCGCCGTCTCCGCCGCCATCGCTTCGGCGTCGGCGAGCCCGGCGGCGCCGGTCCCGGCATTGGCGTTGCCGCTGTTGACGACGATCGCCGACGCCCGCCCGCCATTTTCCGCCAGCCGCCGCCGCGACAGGACGACGGGCGGAGCGACGAACCGGTTCCGGGTGAACACCGCCGCCGCGGCGACCGGCCTGCGGTCCCCGGTGGCGACCAGCGCCATGTCGAACCGCCGCTTCTTGATCCCGGCATGGCAGCCCGCGGCGACGAACCCTTCGGCAGCGGTGACGCTCATGGATAGACTCCCGCGACCGGAAGCCCTGCAGTTTCCTCCAGGCCGAGCATGAGGTTGGCGCACTGGATCATCTGCCCCGCGGCGCCTTTGACGAGATTGTCGAGCGCTGCGATCGCCAGCACCCGCCCCGTCCGCCCGTCGTAGCGCGCGGTGAGGTGGACGGCGTTGGAGCCCAAGGTCCATTTGGTCTCGGGAGGGCGCTGCGACACATGGATGAAGGGCTCTCCGGCATAGGCTTCGCGGAGAGCCTCCAGCGGGTCGCACGGTCCCCTCGCGACGGCGTGGCAGGTGGCGAGGATGCCGCGGTTCATCGGCGCGAGATGGGGGGTGAACAGGACCGCGCCTCCCAGCGCCATCTCCATCTCGGCGGTGTGGCGGTGGGTGAGCAGGCCGTAGGCGCCGAGGCTTTCCGAGACGTTGTTGAAATGGGTCGATTCCTTGAGCGCCTTGCCGGCGCCGCTAACCCCTGAGGCGGCGTCGACGACGAGGCTTTCGGGCTCGACAAGGTCCATCAGCGGTCGAAGCGCGAGGATCGCCGCGGTCGCGTAGCATCCGGCCGCCGCAACCGTCGACGAACCGGCGATGGAAGCGCGATTGAGCTCCGGAATACCGTAGACGAAGCGGTCCATTAAGTGGTCGCAAGTGTGGTTTTCGCCATACCATCGCGCATAATCGCCAGGATCCTTGAGACGGAAATCGGCTCCAAGATCGACGAACGGGATACCGCGTTCGATTATGTCGTCCGCCACGCTCTGCGAATGGCCGTGGGGAAGGGCGGCGAACACCAGATCGATCCCCTCGTCCAGCGTCTCGGGTGCATAACTATTCACCGTGGCGCCGGGATAAGCGAGCGCGAGATTGGGATGGACCGACGCGAGCTCCTGCCCGGCCTGGCTGCTTCCGAACAGCTTCGACGGACGAAGCTGGGGGTGCTGGGCGCAAAGCCTCAGCAGCTCGGCGCCGACGAAGCCCGAGGCTCCCAGGATGGCAACGCGGATCATGATTCGCCAGCCAATGGCGGTTAATGCATAACTATGCAATAACTTTCGGTTTTATGCATCGGGCTCCGGGGCGGCATCGGAGTGGGCGGGCTTGAACAGGTCGATCTTGGGCCGCCGCGAATGCCGTTTGTGGCGCCGGCGCCGGCGCGCCGCGGGCCTGAACATGACGATTCCCGTGGCGAGTGCGGCGATGACCAGGCACGTGACCAGGATCGCCAGGGTTTCGGTCATGATGTCCTGCATCGCAGTCGCCTCCCGCGCCGGAATTTAGATCAACTTCTCAGCCGGTGCCAGTCCGCAGCCTCCACAATGCCCGGCGTGGCGCAGCGGACCGGCCGACACGGGCTCGCGGGCGCTCCGACACGGTTCGGCCCCCCGCCCCGTCAGAGGTCGATCCTCACTTCCTGGCAGATCGCGTCCGGCGCCAGCTCATCGGTCGAATGGAATTCGGATTTGTCCTTCAGCTCGTTCAGCAGGGTCCGCCTCGGCACCTCCGTATTGTCCTTCTCGTGCCCGTGCTTGCCGGGCATGGTGGACAGCATCGTCTTGAGGCGGTCCTCCTTCTCCTCGCCGCCTTTTTTCCTGAAGCGGTTCCACATGGATTTGGGAGTGGCATTCAGGCTGCCATGGTGGCCCACCTTGTAGAGGTCGACGTCGTCGAGTTTCGAGGCGAATTCGGAGCCAAGCGCGTAGCGCCAGTTCTCGATCTGGGCGTCACCGGGGAAGAGCAGCTTCTTCCCGCCGACCTCGAACAGCAGGATCAGGCTCGTATTGTTCATCTGCTTGTCGAGCGAACGGACCAGCGACAGCAGCTGACCGCTGCGCGCGTCGTCCACCCGCGCGGCGAACCAGCGCGTCTCCATCGGCAGCTTGCTCGCGCGGAAGGCGGGATGCCCGGGGAAAAGCGAGGCGTCCTCGTCGGCGAGCGCCGAGTCGGCGTCCAGCGCCGCGGCGGAAAGATGCCAATATTCGTCCGGATCCCGCGACTTCTGCTTCTTGATCGTCTGGGTCTGGTGAAGGGTCGGCGGGCCGAGCACGATCGTCTCGACCCCGGGGAGCAGAACCCCGAGCCCGCAATCGCAGCCGTGCCAGGCATAGACGGCCTTGGCCGCCCTTCCCATGGCCATGAGGTTTCTCACCGCCGAGGCGTTGCTGAGATTGTCCTCGCCGAGGAAGGCGAGCTGATCGCGCACTTCCGGCGCGGCGCGCCTCAGGGATTTGGAGTCGAGCATCTGGAGGACCTGAGCGCTGACCTTGTGCATGGCATTGAGCCCGGCCAGGCGGCCGGCCATCGACCGGCTGTCGGAATCGACCTTGGGGCCAAGCGAATCCATTTCCGCCTCCGGCGCTTCGGTCCAGGGCTGAATCACCAGTTGCGGGTTGAGGCCGCGGATGATGTCGCCCGAGCCTGTGCCGTCGTCACGAGTCGCGAAGCCGCTGATATGGTCGGCGTGGCGGTGGGTGGCGACTATGGCGGTGAGGCCGCCCGCCCCGCATTTGTCGGCTATGTCCCGCGCCACCAGCACCATCTGGTTGGGGGGCGCTCCGACCGGGAGCTTGGTGGTGCCGAAATCGATCAGCACGTG
>DATHBY010000543.1:0-4955 GCA_035295885.1 Allosphingosinicella sp. | reverse complement strand
CGCCAACCCGCGCCGAGAGCCTCGCGCCCCGCCCAGCGAGGGCCCGCCGCCGCCGAGGAGCGAGCCGCCGAGACGCGAGCCCCTGCCCGACGGCGACGGCGCATTCTGACGCCATGGCGGCCGGCGCAAAGGAGAAGCTCGCCGAGGAGCGGACCGACCTCGCCCAGGACCGGACGATCCTGGCCAACGAGCGGACCTTCGCTGGGTGGATGCGAACCGGCTTCGCCGCCGTCGGAATCGGTCTCGGCTTCCAGGTGCTGTTCCAGGCGATGGAGCCCAACTGGGTGCCCAAGGCGATCGCGACCGCCTTCCTGCTGTCCGGCGCCTACGTGATCGTCGTCGCCGAACGGCGCGCCGCCGTCGTGATGGAGCGGTTCGACAAGAACGAGGCCGCCGAGCTTCGCCCGATCAACCTCAAGGTGGTGAGCTGGACGGCCGTCGCCGCGACCCTTTCGCTGATCGCGGCGATCTGGCTGCTGGAGATGAAGCCGGCGTGAATCGTCGCCCCAGCGAAGGCTGGGGCCATGGGGCGTGAAAGACGCCGGCGCTTTTCACCCGCCGGAATCCAGCTTTCGCTGGGATGACGGCTGCGCCGTCAGTAGGTGCGGGCGGGCCGGGCCACGCGGTTGCGGCGGTCCCAGAGCTTCTTGGCTACCCAGGTGCCGCCGACGGCGAGGCCGAGCGGGCCGAAGGCGCGGCGGGCGATGGCCGGGGCCAATGCGCCGACGAGAAGGCCGGTGCCGCCATTATAACGTCCCGCCAGCTTGCGTCCCAGGACCGCTCCCGCGATTTTGCCGATCATTACTCTACTCCTCGATAGGTTCGAGGGAAGAGCGCTGAAGGCTTTCACTTGTTCCCCGGCGAAGGCCGCGGTCCAGAGCGACCGCCGGACCGGGCCCCGCCCTTGGCCTTGGAACGACTAGTCCAGGAACAGCTCGGCCGCCGCCTCCACGATCGCCTCCACGTCGAGCCGGTATTCGCGGTAGAGATCGGGGAGGGTGCCGGTCTGGCCGAAGCGATCGATCCCGAGCGGGCTGACCCGGTGGCCCATCACCCCGCCGAGCCAGGAGAGGGAGGCCGGCGCGCCGTCGAGAAGCGTGACGAGACCCGCCGACGGTGACAGCGGTGCCAGGAGTTGTTCGACGTGCGAGAGGGCAGTCCCCTTCCCTCCCCAGCGTCCCCGCCGGCGCTCGCTCCAGCCGCGGTGGAGGAGGTCGGGCGAGGTGATTGCGAGGAGGCCGAGGCCGGGCACGTCCTCCCGGATCGCCTCCCAGGCGGCGAGCGCCTCGGGCACGATCGCGCCCGAATAGACCAGGGCCGCCTCCGCCCCCGCCGCCGGCTCGCGCAGCCAGTAGCCGCCCGCCAGCGCGCCGGGTTTCCAGCCCTCGTCCGGGCGCTCGGCCTGCGCGATGGTTCGGGTGGTGAGGCGCAGATAGACGCTCTCGCCGTCCGGCGACTGGATCAGCCGAAAGGCTTCCTCCATGAACAAGGCGAGCTCGTCGGCGAAAGCGGGTTCGTAATGCCTGAGGCCCGGCTGGCCGAGCGCGATCAGCGGCGGGTTGATCGACTGGTGGGCGCCCCCCTCCGGACCCAGGGTCACCCCCGAGGGAGTGGCGACGAGCAGGAAGCGGGCGTCCTGGTAGCAGGCGTAGTTGAGCGCATCGAGGCCGCGGGCGATGAACGGGTCGTAGACGGTGCCGATCGGTAACAGGCGGGTTCCGAACAGGTCGCCGGCAAGGCCCAGTGCGGCGAGCATCAGGAACAGGTTGTTCTCGGCGATGCCCAACTCGAGATGCTGGCCGGCCTGAGTGGCGCCCCATTTCTGCGCCGAGGGGATCTTCGCAGCGGCGAAGACGTCGGCCAGTTCCTGGCGGCGGAAAAGGCCGCGCTGGTTCACCCAGGCGCCGAGGTTGGTCGAGACGGTGACGTCGGGCGAGGTGGTGACGATCCGGTCCGCGAGCGGCCCGCCGGCGCGGCTGAGGTCGAGCAGGATCCGGCCGAACGCCGCCTGGGTCGACTGCTCCTCCCCCGCCGGCGCCGGGATGGCCGGCACCTCGACCTGGTGCCAGGGCCGCTCGCGCTTCGCCCTGGCGATCCGGCTTTGCTCGACGAGAGCCTTCGCCGCCTCGGCCGAATTGCCGCCGAGGCCGGCCCAAGGCTCCCACTCCTCCCCTTCCGAGATGCCCATGCGGTCGCGCAGGGCCGCGATCTGGCCGGGGTTCATGAGGCCGGCATGATTGTCCTTGTGGCCGGCGAAGGGCAGGCCGAAGCCCTTGATCGTATAGGCGATGAACAAGGTCGGCACGTCGTCGCGGGCGCCGTCGAAGGCCTCGACGAGGCTGGCCATGTCATGTCCGGCGAGATTGGTCATCAGCGCCGCGAGCGCCTCGTCGTCGCGCCCGTCGAGCAGCGGCTTCGCGTCGGGGGCATCACGGAGCAGCCGTTCGCGCCAGGCTGCGCCGCCGAGATAGGTGAGCGCCGCATAATCGGCATTGCCGGCCTCCTCCAGCCACGCCTTCAGCGCCTTGCCGCCGGGCTCGGCGAAGGCCGCTTCCAGCGCCTTGCCGTATTTCAGAGTGACCACCCGCCAGCCGCAGCTCGCGAAGATCTCGTCGAAGCGGCGGAACATGCGCTCGGCGGTGGTCGCGTCGAGCGACTGGCGGTTATAGTCGACGATCCACCAGCAATTGCGGATGTCGTGCTTGTAGGCCTCGATCAGGCATTCGTAGATATTGCCCTCGTCGAGCTCGGCGTCGCCCATCAGCGCGACCATCCGCCCCGAGTCGGCAGGCGCCATTTCGCCCCGGGCGACCAGATAATCCTGCACCAGGCTGGCGAAGGCGGTGATGGCGACTCCGAGCCCGACCGAACCGGTCGAGAAGTCGACCGGGATCCGGTCCTTGGTCCGGCTCGGATAGGATTGCATGCCGCCGAAGCCGCGGAAATTCTCGAGCTGCCCGCGGCTCTGGGTGCCGAGCAGATAGTGGACGACGTGGAGTACCGGCCCGGCATGCGGCTTCACCGCCACCTTGTCGTTCGGCCCAAGCGCGTGGAAATAAAGCGCGGCCATGATCGCGGTCATCGAAGCGCAGCTCGCCTGATGGCCGCCGACCTTGAGGCCGTCGGGGCTCTCGCGCAGGTGGTTGGCGTGATGGATGGTCCAGGCGGAAAGCCAGCGCAGCCGCTCTTCGAGCAGGCGAAGGGCATCGAGATCGGGCGCGGAGGTCTTTTTCAGCATGACCGCGCCTTAGCGCCGTCCGTTCAAAGCTGACAGATGAACTTACGATTCCGACACATGCCATTCATGCCCGTCCGGCTTCGTCAGCTTTGCCAGCTTCGCCGCGCCACCCCGGGTAGAAGGGATCGAGCATGGCCGCGGCTTCGCCCGGTGTGGATGGGACCGGCGGCAGCGCCGTCGCGGACCCGGCCAGACGCCTGCGCTTGGCGTAGACCAGCGCCGCGTCCCAGGCCGCGGCGAAGCTCTCGGCGCCGGGGCGGTTCCTGAGGGCATAGGCCGTGGTGCGAGTCTTGCCGACCGCACTCGCAGCCCCATCGATCGTGGCGCCGCGCGCGAGCGCGACGATGAACCGCAGCTGGAGCTCAGGAGTCCAGCCGTCGTGGCGAGGCTTGAGAGGTACCGGTACGAAGCTGAGGAATTCCGGAAGAGGCATGCCTAGAACATAGCATGAACGCTAAAGGCAGTAAAGACAGGCCGCCTTCCTGCGAACGCGGGGTTGACGGTGTCAGGCAAAGCGCCTCGCGCCTCTCGTCACCCTCATCGAATGCCGCGCGGCGAGGCGCGTGGAGCGGGTTCGCACCGTCTCCAGCGACAGCCATTCGCCGATGGCGCGCTCGCGAGTCAGGGTAAGGGTCATGTAGCCCCGGCGATGGACGTCGGTCCATTTGAGCGCCGGGTTGCGCGCCCGGAGGGCCCGTGCCACTTCGGCGGGACCGACGCCGGGGACATAGGCTTCGAGGCCCGGCGAGGTGACGGAATGGCCGGCGAACTCGGCGCCGGCGGGGGTACCGGCGAGGTCGAGGTCGAAGGCCCAGCCATTGTGGCTGTCGCCGGAGAGGACGACGAGATTAGCGTCGGAATCGAGGGCCGCGCGGAGCAGCCGGTCACGGGCGGCGGGATAGCCGTCCCACGAGTCGAGGTTGAGCGGCAGGCCGACCTCGGACGCGGCGGCGCCGATCGCGGTGATGCGCTTTACGGCCTCCGGCGCATCGGCGCGCAGCCATGCCCGCGCTTCCAGCGGCAAGGAAAGCCTGCCCATCACCGTCTGCTGAGCCAGAAGCTGCCAGCGGGTCCCCTGCCCCGTCGAACGCTTGAAGGCGCCGGCAAGCCAGGATTCCTGCTCGCCCCCGAGCATTGTCCGCTCCGGGTCGCGCCAGGCGCCGTCGCGGAATCGCATCAGCGACGCCTTGAGCTCCTCGCCCTTGGCCAGCACCTCGCCGTAGACGGGCGGGCGGTTGCGCGCGGTCAACCTCGTCTCCGGCCTGAACAGGGTGGAGAGATCGCCTATCTGATAGCTCTCCCAGCCCTTGTCGGAGACCGGAAGCCATTCGCGATAGGCGCGCTGCGCCGCGGCCTTTCGGGCGCTCCACGGCCCCTCCTTCGCCGGATCGTGATTCTCGGCGCCGCCGTGCCAGGCGTCGTTGGCGCTCTCATGGTCGTCCCACATCGTCACCATCGGAAACAGTCCGTGGAGCCGCTGCAAATCGGGGTCGGCGCGATAGGCGGAGTGGCGGAGGCGATAGTCGGCGAGCGCCACCGCCTCGCCGGCCGGTTCGAGGATCCGGCCGGCAAGGGCCTGGCCGGCGGCCGGATATTTGCCGCGCTCATATTCGTAGAGATAGTCGCCGAGATGGACGAGCAGGTCGAGGTCGCGGCGGGCGGCGGCGTGGGCGTAGGCGTTGAAGAAACCGAAGGCGAGGTTGGAGCAGGAGAAGAT
>DATHBY010000542.1:0-7149 GCA_035295885.1 Allosphingosinicella sp. | reverse complement strand
CCCTCTCGCCTTCGCGGCAGCGCAGGATCAGCGGCTCGTTCGGATCCATCTTCTGGCGGACGGGGATCGGGACTCCGTCCGGACCGACGATCCTGGTCAGCCGGTAGACGAGCCCCAGCGGATCGACCAGGTCCGGATCCCGATAGACCAGGCTGCGGCGCTCCGCCCTGACGTGGAACTCGCGGGTCGCCGTCGGCGCGGGCGGTTGGGCGAGCGCAGCCGGAGTAGTGAGCGCCAGCGGCGCGCCGCTCTCGCCTTCCCCGAACGCCCTGACGAGGCCCCAGCAGCCGAGCCACAAATCGTCGGCGCCCGACAGTTTGTACATGTAGTCGCCGGCGCCGTAGCGCTCCTCCTGCTTGAAGGTGAACGCCTCCGAGATTCCGAAGCTCTGCTGGTTGCGGATCGCCGAGGCCGGACTGTCCCTGAACTCGCGCCAGCGCATGCCGTGGATCTGGAAGCTGTGCTGCTCCTCGTGCGAGCCCTGCACCATCCGGAACCAGATCGGGTCGTTCGCCCTCGTGTCGAAGCGCATCGTATAGGGATCGCGATTGTAGGGCGCGCCCGAGGTGAACCAGAGGGCCGGGTCGATGAAGCTTCCGCCCGACTCCCTCAGCCGCTCGTGGATCGGGTCGTTGCGATAGTTGATCGCCATGATACCCTGATCGCCGTGACCGCCCGGAGCCGGGGGCGGGTTGAGCGCCTCGCCGTCGCGGTTCCACATCGGGATGAAATCCTGGAGCCCCATGCAGAATTCGCGGAACGACCGGGGGTTCGAGCCAGGCACGTCGATCCGCGCCTTGGCACCGCTGACGATCTCCGTGTTCGAGTCGTTCGCGAGGAAGCGGGCGCCGGCGGGCTCGACGATGAGCGCTCCGAACAGGCCGTGCTTCTGCCGGAAGTTGGCGAACAGGTGATCGTGGAAGAAGATCGTCCCGAACTCCTGGTCCAGCCACCAGCGGTAGCGCATCGTCTTCCCGGCGACCGGGCCCGAAATGTAGTTCCAGCCGACGCTGGCGCCGTCGGCGCAGATCGGGTCGAACTTCACCATATGGACGTGCGGGGTGCACTCGCCCTGCCACGGACGCGCCGGGCACGGCGGGAAGGCGTGGTCGAACTCCGTCGCCGGGATGTTGAGCGGGAGCTCGTTGCGCAGGCTCAGATTGAGGATCTGGCCGTGCCGAGCCCGGAAGAAGAGCGGCTCCTTCGTTGCCCCGGCGGAGGGGCGTCCCTCGGCGGTGAGATAGTAGAAATGGCCGTGCTTGTCGTGCCACCCGTGCCCGTTATAGTCGATCCGGTCCATCGTCACGGCGAGGTCGTGGCGGATGATCCGGTCGCCGTTGAGGTGGTAGGCCGGCCGGCCGGCAGGCATGGTCTGCCCCTGCGGCCACTCCTGGTCCTGGCCGGTCACGAACGGGCGGCGGGTGAAGATCTCGCCCGGCACCGGCTGCGGGTTGAAGGCGTTGCGCTCGAGCCCGGTCGGAACTGAGCGATAATCATAGTCGGCCGGCATCGGCTCGGCGCTCGGCCAGGGCGGGATCGGCGACTTCTGCTGCATCTCGCCCGGGATGTAGAGCGGGTAGCCGGGATGGGTCGGAGTCGGCCTGGGCGGCGGCACCCGGCCGGGAAGCGGAAGCAGCCGCTCGATCCTCGTGTCGTTCGGATAGCGGCCGATCCGGCGGCCGGTATAGGGGAAGTCCTGCTGGGCGAGGAGTGGTCCGTCGCTGCCCTCCTGGAGGGTCTCGAACGTCCGGAAGATGCCCCACATGCCTTCGTGGAAGTGCGGGTAGAGGTGGCAGTGCCAGATCACGTCGCCGGCCACCTGGTGGCGGTTGCCCGCGCCCCAGACGGGCTCGATCGTGTGGCCGGTCTGCGGGCTCACCGAGATCGCGTCGATCCGCGGCGACTTCCTGTCCTCGGGCACGGCGTGCCACTCGTAGAGGTGGAGGTGGAAGACGTGGGTTTCCTTGACCGCGGCGTGGACGAAGCGAATCCGGACGGGATCCCCGATATAGGCCTTGAAGATCGGGGTCGCGGGATCGCCGAACATCCAGGAGCTGTGGTGCTGCTCCTCGTTGAGGACCGGGCGGCCCTTGAAGTTATGGCCTTCCTGCATCAGCCGGAACAGGATCTGCTCCTTGTTGACCATCGGCTCGGCCCGGTACGACACCGGCATGATCGGCAGGTCGTCGTGCCCGGCGCCATGGCCGTCGCCCGCACCGTGCGCGCGTCCGCCCTCCTCGCACGGGCTGGGCTCCAGATGGGCGTGCGGGGGCACGAACTCGGGCTCGTCGTGGAAGAAGACGACGAACTCGCGGTGCGCGTCGCGATTGTAATCGGTATATTCGCGCGGCGCCGGGAACTGGTAGTTCTGGATCGTGGCGGGCGCGGGGACGGGCTGCGCCGCCTGTGCTTCGGGCGGGATGATGTCGAGATAGAGGCCGTCGAGCTGAACTCCCTCGCCGCTCGAAGTGACTCCGGAAACCGGATCGCGCCAGATCGTGCCGACCGGCTCTACGATGAAGGCGCCGAACAGGCCGTGGACGTTGGTGCCGTCCTCGCCGCCCGAATAGTCGCCGCCGTCGTGGAACGGGAACACGCCTTCGTTCCGGGCCGTCCAAACGTAGGTGTAACGGCCGCCGGGAGGAGCGAGGCTGGGCGGATTGGCCCCGACTTCGGAGCCGTCGTGATTCTTCACGTCATAGGCGTCGCCGACGAGATGGATGCCGACGGCGCGGGTCGGGATCTCGTTCTCCAGGTTCACGGTCACGACATCGCCGTGATGGGCTCGAAGCACCAGCGGACGGACGAATTCGTGCGGCTTCTTCGCGTCCGCGCCGGTGGTCGGAAACGGCACCTGGAATTCGTCGGCGATCGCCCTGGCGGGGCCGCGGAGCCGGTCCAGCTCGGCCTGGTCGGGAGTGACCTTGGCGAGCTCGCGCAGATATTTCACCAGCGGCAGGTTGCGACGGAGGACGTAGATCAGGCCGTTGTGGTCGTGGTCGCCTTCCACGTTGAACCAGATGGTCAATTGGATCGCGACGACGTCGTAGGTGCGGTTCATGGCGGTTCTCCCGAGTTGCTGGGAGAACGCAAGCAGAACAAATCCTACAATTATCCTTCAACTTGACCTTTTTCGGATTTTCTTCGCGAAGGGCCGGAGGGGCCGCGGCTCCAGCGCCCCCGGCCGGGCAAAAAAAGGGGACAGTCGCGAGACTGTCCCCTGCGGAGCGGCTGGAGGTTGCCGTCAGGCGTAATTGCCGGTGGCGCAGGGGCTGGTCGCACCGCTTCCGTTGGCGCCCCAGCGGCGGTAGCCCTTGGAGTCGAGGTGGAAGCGCATGCCGGAGTAGAAGCCGAGGCCGATTCCGAACTCGCGGCCGGCGGCATTATGGATCCGGCAGACGTCGCGGATCAGGGCGGCGCGGGACACATCCTCGTCGGCGGGGACGAGGTCGAGGGCGTAGAAATGGCGGTGGGCGCTCGCCTTGGCACCGCCGGAGCATTGGTTGAGCTCCGCGTTGCGGAAGCCCGAAACCGGCTGGACGTCGCCGATCACCGGCTCGACCTCGGCCTTGATGAACTCGAGCGTGGCGGAAATGTTCGCCCATTCAGCGACGGGAGCCACTTCGAAGCGGGGGCCGCCGCAGTCGCGCCACTTGCTCGCGGTTCGGACCAGCTGCCAGGTCGGAACGACGTCCTCGACGTCGCCGGCCTCGAGGAAAGCCTTGAACGAGAGCACCTGCGAGCGGGCTCCGGCATCGCGCGAAAGCCAGGCGAGATAATCGGCCTTGCTCTGGCCTTCCGCTCGCGCCTGGGCGGCGGAGGGCGTCGCGGCGAGGATTACAACGAGGGCGGCCAGCGCGAACGCTGCGAAGCGGATAAGTTGTTGCATAACAGTAAGATAGACTCATTTCGGCCATATTTCAAGGGGTTTTGCGCCAGGGCTGGCATGACTCGCTGAAGTGATGTTATATCGACCCAAACGACTGGAGAAGCGACCCATGCGCAGCCTGCTTCCGGCCCTCGTTGCGGGCCTCGCCCTCGCCGCCTGCTCCCAGGCCGAACCCGATCCGCGCGGCGTCGGCCGGGACGAGGTGCTGGTCCAGGTCTCGGCCTCGGGGCGATCCGACACCCGGCCAGACGAGGCCCGATTCACGGTGGGAGTGGACACGATCGCGGCGACCTCGCGCGAGGCAAGCGAGCGGAACAGCTCCACGATCAACAAGGTTGCCGCGGCTCTTCAGCGCCTCGGGGTCAAGGAGGACGACCTCCAGACCCGCTCGATCACCCTGTCGAGGATCGACTACGGTCCCAATCGCGGGCGATTCCAGGCCAACAACCTCATCGACGTCAAGGTGAGCGACATCAAGCGCGCGGGGGAGGCTCTTGCCGCGATCACCGAGGCCGGGGCCAATGTTCTTTCGGGCCCGAACCTTCGGGTTTCGGATCCCGAGAACGCCGCCCGCTCCGCTTACGCCGCCGCTTACCGAGCGGCTCGGGCCCGGGCGGAAGCCTATGCGCAGGCGGCGGGTCTCAAGGTCTCCCGAGTGCTGGCGATACGCGACGGCGGCGAGGGCGGCGGCGGCCCCTGGCCTTATCCCGAGGAAGGGATGGCGACCGACCTCCAGGTCCGCAACGTCGCGCCGGTGTCGGCGCCGCCGCCGGTGCAGCCGGGCGTCAGCACCCGCCAGGTGCAGATACGGGTCGATTTCGCGCTTGCGAAATAGCCGCAGGGCCCGGTCCGGTCATTGTTTTTCAAGGCTTTGTCGTCAGCCCGGCTGCCGCTATCACGGTCCCGCAGCGACGAAGGATCACCCATGGCTTCACTCTCGCCCTTGCCGCCGGCCGACGCGCCGATGGGCGAGAGCGTGCTGAGCCACGATTGGGGCGCGACTCCGCTCGGCCCGAGGCGGAGCTGGCCGCCGAGCCTCGCCTTCGCCGTCGGGCTTTGCCTTCGCTCGCCGCTCGCCACCGCGCTCTATTGGGGCCCCGAGCGAATTCTCGTCCACAACGACGCCTGGGCCCGGCTGGTCGGGGGCGGAACGGCTCTCGGCCTGCCCGCGCCCGAGGTGGCCAGCTCGCTGTGGCCGGTGGCGGCGCCGCTGGTCGAGCGGGTGGAGAGCCGGGCCGAGGGTGCCTTCGTCCAGGAGCAGCCCGTGCGACTTCTGCGCGACGGCGCCGAGGAAGAGACCTACTGGAATTGCCACCTCGTCCCGATCGTTGACGAGAGGGGAAAGGTGGCCGGGCTTCTCAACCAGGCCAACGAGGTCACCAAGACGGTCGCGGTCGAGCGGCGTCTCTCCTTCCAGGTGCAGCTCGCGGACCGGCTGCGCGGGGTGCAGGATCCCGAGGAGGCCAAGCAGGCGGCGGTCGAATCGCTCGGCTCCTATCTCGGCGCCGCCCGGGTCGGCTATGCCGAGATCGACGAGGCGCAGGGCCTCGCCTTCGTGCAGCGGGACTGGACCCGCGACCCTGGCGTGCCGAGCCTCGCCGGCCAGCGAACCGAAATCGCCAGCTTCGGCGAGGAGGCGCTCGGCCTGTTCCGAGCCGGCCAGATGCTCGCCATCCCGGATATCCGCCAGCTGCCCATGGGCTCCGCCGACCGCACCGCGGCCTGGGAGGCGGCGGGCGTGCGGGCGCTGATCACCGTGCCGTTGGTCCGGGAGGGGGCGCTCAAGGCCCTGCTCTACGTCCACGAGCCGCAGCCGCGGGCGTGGAAAAGGTCGGACGCCGCCATCGCCCGCGACGTCGCCGAAAGGAGCTGGGCCGCGGTCGAACGGGCGCGGGCCGAGCAGTCGCTGGCCGACAGCGAGGACCATTACCGCCACACGGTCGAGCTCAATCCGCAGGTGACCTGGACGGCGCATGCCGACGGCCAGCTCAACCGGGTCTCGAACCGCTGGAACGTGTGGACCGGGACGAGCGGCCTCGGCGGCAGCTGGATCGAGGCCATCCACCCGGAGGACCGCCAGCCCAGTCTCGACGCCTGGAGCCTCAGCGTCGCCAACGGCGAATCCTATGACATCGAGCATCGCGTTCGGATGCGCGACGGCTCCTATCGCTGGGCCCGCTCCCGCGCCTTCCCGCGCCGCCGCGACGATGGCGAGATCTGCCTGTGGTACGGCTCCACCGAGGACATCCACGAGCGCAAGGTCGCCGAGGAGCATCAGCGTCTGCTCATCAACGAACTCAACCACCGGGTGAAGAACACTTTGGCGAGCGTCCAGGGGATCGCCTTCCAGACGCTTCGCGGCGACGTGCCGCTCGCCGAAGCGAGGGCGCGCTTCGAAGCCCGGCTGATGGCGCTGTCCGGCGCCCACAATCTGCTCACCGAGGAGAATTGGGGCGGCGCCTCGCTTGAGCGGGTGGTGAGCGACTCCGTCGAGCATCTCGCCGGCGAGTCGGCCCGGTTCGACGTCGAAGGCGAGCCGCTCCGGCTGGCGCCGCGAGCCGCCCTGGCGCTGGCGATGGCGCTTCACGAACTCGGCACCAACGCCGCCAAATATGGCGCGCTTTCGGTCGAGGGCGGGCGGGTGACGATCGCCTGGAGCCAGACCGGGGACCGGCTTCGCCTCGAATGGCGGGAGAGCGGCGGCCCGCCGGTCGAGCCGCGGGGCCGCCGCGGCTTCGGCTCCCGGCTGATCGAGCGCGGGCTGGCGGCCGATCTCGGCGGCGCTGCCGCCCTCCATTTCGACCCGTCCGGCCTCAGGTGCGAGATCGAGGCTTCGCTTGCCGCGGTGCGGGCGCCGGAGCGGGCGCTTGGCTGAGCGGCGCCTCAGGATCCTCGTCGTCGAGGACGAGATGCTGGTGGCGATGAACATCGAGGACATGCTGCTCGAGCTCGGCCACGAGGTGGCCGGGCTGGCGAGCCGCCTCGGCCCCGCTCTCGCTTTGGCGAGGGAGACCAGGTTCGACGCGGCCATGCTCGACGTCAACCTGGCGGGCGAGCCAAGCTTCCCGGTCGCCGACCTGCTCATCGAGCGCGGCCTGCCCTTCCTGTTCGCGACGGGCTACGGCCGCCAGGGCATCGACGATCGCTTCCGGGCCTACCCGCTGCTCCAGAAGCCCTTCCGGGCGGCGGAGCTGGGGGCGGCGCTGGCCGCTCTATCGTCCCCGCGGGCGTAGCGGGGGGCGGATTTAGAAACCGCGAAA
>DATHBY010000541.1:0-4963 GCA_035295885.1 Allosphingosinicella sp. | reverse complement strand
ATCCGGCGGCTTTCTCGCGCGCCTTCAAGCGCTGGACCGGTTCAAGCCCGAGCGACATGCGTACCCGTCACTGAGTTTCGTCATCCCGGGCTTGATCCGGGATCCATGAACACGGAGGCCGGAGGATGATCACTAACGCCGGTGTTCATGGATTCCGGCTTTCGCCGGAATGACGATCAGTCGTCGGCCCAGTCGCGATCCTCGCTGCCCGCCCATTTGAACAAAGCGAAGGCCGCCGCGCCCACCGCAGCCGTGACTGCGATCTTGGTCACCAGCCCTTTGCGGTTATGCTCCCATTCCGAGCGCATCCCCATCTCCGCGGGGATGTTCGGGATCCTGGCCCGGGCGAGGTCCTGGACGATCCCTTCGACCACGTTCACCCGGTCCGCGCCCATCAGCATCAGCCAGTGTGCCCAGTGGGATTCGCTATAGCGGAATGCGACCCGCCTCATCACCCCGCTGAGGCCGCTCGGCGGGGTCGAGGTGCCGAACACCGCCGGCCGCTGCTTATGCTCGATCGACTGCAATATCTCGACGTCGCTGCTCTGCGCCGGGGGCCGGGCCCACTCGCCCGAGCCATCGTCGCGGGTTCGGTCGCGATAAGGGTAGGTGGGATCGTTGTCGGGATCGGCGTCCACCCCCCAGCCGGGAATATTGGAGCGATCGATTGCGGTCGCGTTGGCGGTCAGTGCGTCCATGGTTCGAGGCTCCTGTCAGGCGGCGCTGGGGACGAGCACGGGCTTGATGCAGCCGTCGAGCTTCGCCGAGAAGATGTGATAGGCGTCCGAAATGTCCTCGAGCGGCACCCGGTGGGTGATCATCGCCTTCGGATCGAGGTGACCCGCTTTGATATGCTCGACGAGCCTGGGGACCAGCCGTTTCACCGACGCCTGGTTGGCCCGGATCGTCAGGCCCTTGTTCACGATGTTGCCGACCGGGATCATGTTGCCGGTGGGGCCGTAGACTCCGACGATGGAGACGACTCCGCCCTTCTTCACCGAGTTGATCGCCCAGTGGAGCGCGATCGCCGAGCCGGCCTCGAGCTTCAGCTTCTTGCCGAAGAAGGTCTGAAGCGCATTGCCGGAAGCATCGTTTCCGACCGCGTCGATGCACACGTCGGCGCCCAAGCCGTAGGTCGTCTTCTTCATGAACAGGACGACGTCGTCGAGCTCCTTGAAGCTGTACACCTCGGCCGGGCAATAGGTGCGTGCGAATTCGAGCCGGTACTCGAGATGGTCGATGACGATGACCCGGCCGGCGCCGAACAGCCAGGCGCAGCGCGCGGCCATGAGGCCGACGGGCCCTGCGCCGAAGACGCACACAGTGTCGCCCGTCTTGATCCCCGCCATCTCCGCCGCCTGATAGCCCGTCGGGACGACGTCGGTGAGAAGCACGGCGTCGTCCGGATCCATCCAGTCGGGGATCACGGTCGGGCCGAAATCGGCATAGGGCACCCGCACATATTCGGCCTGGCCGCCGTCATAGCCGCCCGCCGTGTGCGAATAGCCGTAAATGGCGCCGACGGCCGTCGCGCCCGGATTCGATTCGTGGCAGTTGCCGAACAGGCCCTGCTTGCAGAAATGGCACTGGCCGCAGGCGATGTTGAACGGCACCAGCACATGGTCGCCGGCCTTGAGGTTCTCCACCTCGGCTCCGACCTGCTCGACGATCCCGCAGAATTCGTGGCCGAAGGTCTGGCCGACGCGCGTGTCCGGGACCAGCCCGTGATAGAGGTGGAGGTCCGATCCGCAGATGCACGAGCGGGTAACTCGAACGATCGCGTCGCGGGGATGCTCGATCCGCGGCATCGGCTTTTCTTCGAGGCGGACCCGGTAGGGGCCTCTGTAATCCATCGCCAGCATTCGCGGCTCCTTCGCTTTTCCGGTTTCGGCCTCAACAGGGCCATGCTGCGATGGTTCCGGCCGGAAGCGACGAAAAGCGGCACCGCCCTGAAGTCGGATCGTTCCAGTAACGAGTTGAATCGAGGGCCTTTCCGGCGCGTGGCTCCGGAACCGCCATGCCCGCACGCGGGTTCAGTCGCCGAGTTCCACATAAGGAGGCCGTCATGGCGACGAAGACCCAATCCAGGCAAAGCAACAAGTCGCGCTCGAACAACGGCGGCGCGACCAGGCGCGACAGCGAGGGCCGGTTCACGACTGAGCGCAGCGCCTTCTCGTGGGGCGGTGGCAATGCGGGCGTTCTCGCCGGCGCCGCCATCGCCGGCGCAGCGGTCGGGATCGCCGCCAATTTCGGCCGCAAGTTCCTGATGCAGATGCCGTCGGCGGCGGCGGGCGACTGGTTCGACGCTCTGAAGGCCGAGCATGCCGCCACGCTCGCCGTCTTCGACCAGATCGAAGCGACCAGCGACAGCCAGACGGCGGTTCGCACCGCTTTGCTGATGAAGCTGAAATATGCGCTCACCAAACATGCTCACCAGGAAGAGAGCGTCATCTATCCGGCGCTCAGGCAGGCGAATTCGGCGCACGACGCCGACGCGCTCAACTCCGAGCACGGCTATGTGAAGACCTATCTGTACGAGCTCGAGAACCTGGCCAAGGACAGCCCCGACTGGCTGGCGCGCGTGCGCGATTTCCGCTCGATGATCGAGGAGCATATGCGCATGGAGGAAGACGAGGTCTTCCCCGCCTTCAAGAAGCTCATGTCCGAAGAGCAGAATGCGAAGCTGACCAGCCTGATGAACAGGGAAGGCTTCAAGATGGCGTGATCGCCGAAGGGGCGAACGCGCCGTTGCGAGCGTAGCGAAGCGATCCAGCGGCTCGAACGTCCGAACTGGATTGCTTGATCGCTTACGCTCGTCGCAATGACGAAAAGGGCCGGCGGGATCTCCCCGCCGGCCTTTTCTTACGCCAGCTGACCGTGGCAGTGCTTGTACTTCTGGCCCGAGCCGCAGGGGCAGGGCGCGTTGCGGCTGACCTTGGGCAGATCGGCCTCGGCGATCTCGAACTGGCCGGACGGCATTTCCGGGCGCGCCGACTGCAGCGGCGGCAGCCTGGAGAGGATCGCCCCGGTACCCGCGTCGATATCGGCGGTGTCGTCGTCGCCGGTGAACGGATCGATATGGTGTGTGATGAAGTCGGGCAGTCCGTCCATTTCCGGGAACTGGTCCTCGGGCGGCTGCATCGTGAACTGAAGCCGGCCGAGCCTGCCTGTCACGTCCTCGCGGATCGCGGCGAGCATCCGCTCGAACAGCTGGAAGGCCTCGTGCTTATATTCGTCGATCGGCTTGCGTTGCGCGTAGGCGCGCAGGTGGATGACCTGGCGGAGCGCGTCGAGCATCGCCAGGTGGTCCTTCCAATAATGGTCCAGAGACTGGAGGAGCACCTGCTTCTCGATCTGGATCCAGGTTTCCGGCGGCAGCTCCTTCACCTTCTCCTCGACCTGCTGGTCGGCCAGCTTCTGGATCCGCTCGAGCAGCATCTCGGGATCGACCGCCTCCTCCTGCAGCCAGTCGTCGATCGGCGGCTGCAGGCCGAACACCTGGTCGATACGTTCCTTGAGCTGCGGAATGTCCCATTGCTCGGGATAGGTGTTGGGCGGGCAGGCCTCGCCGACGATGGCGTTGACAGTCTCGGCGCGCATGTCGGTGACGACGTCGCCGACCGTGGCGGCGTCGATGATGTCGGCGCGCTGCTCGTAGATGACCTTGCGCTGGTCGTTCATGACGTCGTCATATTCGACGACCTGCTTGCGGATGTCGTAGTTGCGCGCCTCGACCTTCTTTTGCGCGGTCTCGATCGCCTTTGAGATCCACGGGCTGACGATCGCCTCGCCATCCTCCAGATTTTTGTTCATCAGCCGGGCGAACATGGTCTGCGGGCCGAAGATTCGAAGCAAATCGTCGTCGAGGCTGAGGTAGAAGCGGCTCAGGCCCGGATCGCCCTGCCGGCCCGAGCGGCCGCGGAGCTGGTTGTCGATGCGGCGGCTCTCGTGGCGCTCGGTGCCGAGCACGAACAGGCCGCCGGCGGCGATCACGCGCTGTTTCTCCTCCTCGACCTCCTGCCTGATCCGCTCGATCGCCTTGTCCTTCTCGGGGCCGTCCTCCATCCCGGCGAGCTCGTCGCCGACGCGGAACTCGATGTTGCCGCCGAGCTGGATGTCGGTGCCTCGGCCGGCCATGTTGGTGGCGATGGTGACGACTCCCAGCCGTCCGGCCTGGGCGACGATATGGGCCTCCTGCTCGTGGAAGCGGGCGTTCAGCACCTCGTGCTTAACCCCTTCCTTCTGAAGGAACTCGCCGAGCAGCTCCGATTTCTCGATCGAGACGGTGCCGACCAGGACCGGCTGGCCGCTCTCCTGCTTCTCCTTGATCGATTTGGCGATGGCCGCGAACTTGTCGTTCTGGTTCTTGTAGAATTCGTCGTCCTCGTCGACCCGCCTCACCGGCAGGTTGGTCGGGATGGTAACGACGTTCATCTTGTAGATATCCCAGAATTCCGGCGCCTCGGTGGCCGCCGTGCCGGTCATTCCGCCGAGCTTGGGATAGAGCCGGAAATAGTTCTGGAAGGTGATCGAGGCCATGGTCTGGTTCTCGGGCTCGATGTCGACCCCTTCCTTGGCCTCGACCGCCTGGTGGAGGCCGTCGGACCAGCGCCGGCCCTCCATCATCCGGCCGGTGAACTCGTCGATGATGACGACCTTGCCGTCCTTGACGATGTAATCGATGTCGCGCTTGAACATGACGTTCGCGCGAAGCGACTGATTGAGATGGTGGACGACGAGCGTGTTCTCGAAATCGTAGAGGTTCGAGCCGTGGAGGAGCCCGGCATCCTCCAGCAGCCGCTCCATCTTCTCGGTGCCGTCCTCGGTGAGGACGACTGACTTCTGCTTCTCGTCGACCTCGTAATCGTCGGGCGAGAGCTGCTTCACGAGCGCGTCGACCGACATGTAGAGCTCCGACTTGTCGTCGGTAGGGCCTGAAATGATGAGCGGAGTGCGCGCCTCG
>DATHBY010000540.1:0-2822 GCA_035295885.1 Allosphingosinicella sp. | reverse complement strand
TCATTTCATCATGGTCGCGCCGCCCGCCGACGAGTCGCGGGCGGCCGTCGGGGCGCTGTTCGGATCGTTCCGACTGCTGTCGCCCGAGGAAGCGCGAAGCCTGAGGCCGCGGCTGATCCGCACCGTGCGGGTTGGGCCGGGGGAGGATTCCGCCAGCCTTGCCCGCCACATGGCGAGCGAACACCCGCTCGACCATTTCCTGATGCTCAACGGCCGCTCCGCCGGCCAGCCGCTCAAGCCCGGAGAAATGGTCAAGCTCGTCACCTTCGCGCCGCGCTGAGCGACGCTCCGTCACCGGGCCGGATTCCCGCTTTCGCGCGAATGAGGGGATGCTAGTCTGGCCCTGTGCAGATGATGACCTCCCGCCGCGACATGCTTCGCTCCGGCGCCCTCGCCACCGGCGGGCTGCTGCTCCCGGGCTGCGCGGCCACGACCGCGGGCCGTATGGCGGCGGCGCCATCCGGCTGCCTGCCCCCTGTCGACGTTTCGCCAGCGCGAGTCATCCGCACCGTGGCCGGCCTTCGCCCGTACCGCGACTCCGGCTTCGTCGTCCGCGCGGAGCCCCTGGGCGCCAAAAGGCTGGTGCACAATTACGGCCATGGCGGCGCCGGGATCACCCTCTCCTGGGTCTCGTCCAGGCTCGCCGCCGATTTGGGCCTGCCCGGGCATCTAGGGCCGGTGGCAGTGGTCGGCGCAGGCGTCATGGGCCTGACCACCGCCCGGCTC
Source organism: Allosphingosinicella sp. (assembly GCA_035295885.1). Taxonomy (GTDB): domain Bacteria; phylum Pseudomonadota; class Alphaproteobacteria; order Sphingomonadales; family Sphingomonadaceae; genus Allosphingosinicella. The sequence continues at coordinate 2,096 of DATHBY010000540.1, read as the reverse complement.
GTCCAGGAAGCCGGCTTCCCGGTCACCATCTACACCGAGGCGCTGACGCCCCACACCACCTCGAACATCGCCGGCGGCCAGATCTCCCCCTTCGGCCATTTCAGCCAGGAGTCGGTCACTCCGGAATGGCGCGCCCAGTTCGCGGCCGCGATGGATTACAGCTGGCGGCGCTTCCAGATCATGGTGGGCGACGATTACGGCATACGCTGGCTGCCCACCTATCAGGAGTCCGGCAATGTCGGGCGATGGCAGGACCGCTTCCATCCGGGGGTCCGGGCCCTGAGCCGGGCCGAGCATCCGTTCCCGGTCGAGCAGATGGTCCGCTACAACACGATGTACGTCGAGACCGGACGCTTCCTTCGCCAGCTGACCCGGGACGTGCAGATCGCCGGCGGGCGGATCGAAGTGCGCAGGTTCGCGACCCCCGCCGACATCGCCGCGCTTCCGGAGCGGCTCGTCTTCAACTGCACCGGCCTCGGCTCCCGGGAGCTCTTCGGAGACAAGGAGCTGTATCCCGTCCGCGGCCAGCTCGCCATCCTGCTGCCGCAGCCGGAGGTGCGCTACGCCTTCGCCGGCCAGGCCGGCTACATGTTCCCCCGCGCCGACGGAATCCTGCTCGGCGGCACGTTCGAGCGCAACCGGTGGGAGACCGTGCCGGAGCCGGCGGCGATCGAAGGCATCGTCCAGTCCCACAAGGCGCTGTTCGCAGGCTTCCGCTGCACCGCCTGACCGTCGTTCCGGCGAAAGGCGGAATCCATGAACACCGCCGCCCGCGAAAAATCTTCCAAGGCATGTGCTCATGGATCCCGGATCGAGTCCGGGATGACGAAATCAGACCCGCCCCGCAATCGCCGACTCCAGTACCGCACGCGCGGCCGCGGCGTCGAACGGCACAGGATTGCCCGCGGCGGAAGGATCGGCCTCCGCCATGGCGGCTATGCGATCGAGATCGGAACCCGACACGCCGAGCTCCGACAGGCGGTGCGGGATGCCAAGCCTCTCCCGAAGCTCCATTATCCAGGCGAGAAAGCCGGCGAAGGACGAGTCCTCGACGCCGATATAGCCGGCGAGCCTGGCGAGGCGCTCCTCGATCGCGCTCCGGTTGAACGCCAGCATGTACGGCATCAGCACTGCATTGGTGAGGCCGTGATGGGTGCCGAGCAGAGCGCCGATCGGGTGCGACAGAGCGTGCATTCCGCCGAGCCCCTTCTGGAAGGCGGTCGCACCCATGGATGCGGCGACGAGCATATGACCGCGGGCATCGGGATCGGCCCCGTCCTCGACGGCGCGGGGCAGCCACTCGCGGATCAGCTTCATGCCCTCGGCTGCGATTCCGTCCGCCATCGGGTGGAAACCGGGCGCGCAATAGGCCTCCAGGCAGTGCGACAGCGCATCCATGCCGGTCGCGGCGGTGACGTGCGGCGGTAGACCGAGCGTGAGCTCCGGATCGAGAATCACGATTGCCGGCAGCATCTTCGGGTGGAAGATGATCTTCTTCACGCCCTCCGCCTGGTCCAGGATCACTCCGGCTCGGCCGACTTCGGAGCCGGTTCCGGCGGTGGTCGGCACCGCCACGACGGGAGCGATGCCGGCGGGGTCGGCTCGGGACCACCAATCCTCCTTGTCCTCGAAATCCCAGAGCGGCCGGACCTGCCCGGACATGAAGGCGATCACCTTGCCCACGTCCAGCGCGCTGCCGCCGCCGAAGGCCACGACTCCGTCATGGCCGCCCTCCCGCCAGGCGGCGAGACCGGCCGCTACGTCCGCGCCGGCAGGGTTGGCGTGGATGGCGCAGAACAGCCGCGCCCCCGCGGCGGCGAGGGCGGCCTCGACCATCGGCAGCTTCGCAAGCGCCGGATCGGTGACGAGCAGCGGCCGCTCGATTCCAAGCCCCCGGCAGGCCTCGCCGAGCTCGGCGACTCGGCCGGCGCCGAAGCGGATCGCGGTCGGGTAGTTCCAGTTGGCGTAGGGCAGGGCCATCAAGGGCTCCTCAGGTGGAAGGATTTGGGGCGCGTGACGCTCTCATAGCCGTAGCGGCCGAGCGATGCGCCCCGGCCGCTGTCCTTCACGCCCGTCCAGGCGAGGGCGGAGTCGAG
>DATHBY010000539.1:0-3129 GCA_035295885.1 Allosphingosinicella sp. | reverse complement strand
AAGTCATGGGAATCGACGACGACTTCGCCAAGGCCTTCCTCAAGTCGCAGCTCGGCAGCGGAATTTCGCTGCCGCTTGCGGGGACCCTGTTCGTCTCGGTCAAGGACAGCGACAAGGGCGCGATCACGGCGCCGGTCCGGGCGCTGTGCGAGCTCGGCTTCAAGGTGATCGCCACCGGCGGCACCGCTTCCTGGCTCGGCGGCCAGGGGGTGGAGGTGGAGCGGGTCAACAAGGTGGCTCAGGGCCGGCCGCACATTGTCGACCGGATCAAGGACGGCGCAGTCGATATCATCTTCAACACCACCGAAGGCTGGCAGAGCCACAAGGACTCGGCCTCGATCCGGGCCTCCGCGCTGATGGCGAAGGTTCCCTACTTCACCACGGCGGCGTCCAGCGCCGCTGTGGTCCGCGCGATCGCGGCGCTCGGGGAGCACAGCCTTGAAGTGAAGTCGCTGCAGGACTATTATTCAGCCTCCAGAGCGTGATCCTGAACAATCGAACACGCAATCAGGGCGCCTTTCCCACCGGGAGGCGCCCGAAAGAGAGTTTTTGACGAAAGGTGAGTGGCGATGGCGACGGTCGACAAGATGCCGATGCTGGCCGAGGGCTATGAGAAGCTTCAGACCGAAGTACGGCACCTCAAGACGGTGGAGCGTCCTTCGGTGATCGAGGCTATCGAGGTCGCGCGCGGCCATGGCGATCTCTCGGAGAATGCCGAATATCATGCCGCCAAGGAACGCCAGGGCCAGGTCGAGGCGCAGATCGCCGACATCGAGGACCGGCTGAGCCGGGCGATGGTCATCGATCCGACGACTCTGAGCGGCGACAAGGTCGTGTTCGGAGCCACCGTCCACCTGCTCGACGAGGACGACAAGCCGGTCACCTACCAGATCGTCGGCCAGACCGAGGCGGACGCCCGGATCGGCCGGATCTCCTACAATTCGCCGCTCGGCCGGGCCCTGATCGGCCGGACGATCGGCGAGGAGGTCGAGGTCACCACTCCGTCGGGCGACCGTTATTATTCGATCGAGAAGGTCGAGTTCATCTAAGGCATGCCCGCTCGGTACACCGTCATTGCGAGCGAAGCGACGCAATCCAGTGCGGCCCCCGAGGTCCTGGATTGCTTCGTCGCTTCGCTCCTCGCAATGACGGAATAATCCCATGCGCCCGCCGGACGATCTGCGCGCCGCGCCGGTCACCCTCGCCATCGCAGCCTTGACCGCCGCCGCCTGGCTGATCGCCTGGATCGGCGGCTGGCAGGAGGCCGCCGCCATGGGGGGCGGCTTCATTCCGGCACGGGTCGGAGGAGCGCCGGTCGGCCCGGACGTCGTGCCGGTGCTGCTGACGCCGCTGACCTCGACTCTGGTCCATTCCGGCTTCGCCCACTTGTTCCTCAACCTCATCATCCTGCTCTTCTGCGGACGTTCGGTCGAACGGGTCGTCGGCGGCGGCGGCATCGTCATCCTCTACCTGGTCGGCGCCTGTGCGGCGGCGGCGGCTCAATATGCCGTCGGGCCGGGCGAGCTGGCGCCGATGGTCGGTGCGAGCGGCGCCATCTCGGCCGTGCTCGGCGCCTTCGCCTTGCTGTTCGGCCGCAACAAGGTGAAGGTCGCCCACCCCGGCCTGGCCGCCCTGATCCACGCCTTGTGGCTCGCGGCGGCCTGGATCGGCCTCCAGCTCCTCATCGGCCTCACCTTCGAGACGAGCGGGCTCAGGATCGCCATCGCCGCCCATATCGGAGGCTTCATCGCCGGGCTCCTCCTCGCCAGGCCGCTGCTTCTGCTCAAATGGCGGGGGGCTTAGCGGGGAGGCCGCCAGACTTTGTCCTGCCGAAGCAGAATCGTCACCCCGGACTTGATCCGGGGTCCGCCTTTTTCTCAATCCCGGTGGAGGAAGAAGGTGGATGCCGGATCAGGTCCGGAATGACGAATTCCTCGCTTCCATCACAATAGGACAAATTCTAGGCGCCCCGAGCGTCAGGCTCCGCTTTCCGGGCGCCCCGCACGGTCCGGATCAGGCCGAGAGCGAGCAGGACGGCCGCCAAAGCGAGCGACGCCGCCAGCCACAGCCGGACGACGTCCGGATCCCAGCCGGGCCAGAGCAGGGCCAGCGTCGACACTGCCCAGGCCAGCGCCAGGACCTGCAGCCAGGGCTGGAAGTCGCGAACCCGGAAGGGGTGGACGAAGTGGATCGGAGCGAAGCTGAGGATTGCGAGGGCCGTTACCGCGACCGCCCCAGCCGCGGCTCCGGGCTGGGCGATGAAGAGGTAGAGCGCGACGACGTTCCACAAGGCCGGAAAGCCGCGGAAATAATTGTCCCCGGTCTTCATGTCGCGGCGGACGAAGACGTAGACGGAGGAGAGCAGGATCGCTGCGGCGAGGGGCAAAGCGAGGTCGGGCGGGACCAGCTCGGCGCGAACGATGAAGATCGCGGGCACGAAGACGTAGTTCAGATAGTCGACGATGAGATCGAACGCTTCGCCGTCGATGCGCGGCGCATATTCCTTGACCCGGGCCCACCGCGCCAGGGTGCCGTCGATGCCGTCGACGGCGAGGGCGGCGAGCAGCCAGAGCAAGGCGAGCCGCCATTCGCCGCGGTCGATCGCCTCCAGCGCGAGAAAGGCGAGGACGACCCCGGTCGCCGTGAACAGGTGAACCAGCCAGGCCGCGGCGGTGCGCACTAGTAGTCGAAGCCCTTCACCAACCCGCCTCGCGCTTGTTCCGCAACCGAACGGAGCAAGCCGGAGGACGTTCCGTCTTTTGCCTCCCTGCCCGCGGAGCGGGTGGGGAGGGGGACAAGGCGAAGGGTGGTGGAGGGGTAGCTGGCGCTGTCGTGGGGGGTTCGCGCGTGAACCGCCGTCGGCCCGCACCAATTACCCCTCCACCAGGCTTCGCCTGGTCCCTCTCCCTATCGCTTAGCGATAGGGAGGCAGCTATTCCTTCAGCTCCGGCTCGAGCAGCCGGTGCAGGTGGACGACGACATATTTCATCTCGGCGTCGTCGACGGTGCGCTGGGCGTTGCCGCGCCAGGCGTCCAGCGCGCTGGCATAATCCGGGTAGAGGCCGACGAGGTCGATCGTCGACATGTCGAAATCGAGGCCCTGCGGGTCCTTGACCCGGCCTCCGAACA
>DATHBY010000538.1:0-4961 GCA_035295885.1 Allosphingosinicella sp. | reverse complement strand
GGAGCGGGCCGCGGCTTCGATCAGGATCGTGTCGCCCTCGCACCGGACGTCGAGACGGTCGAGAGTCTTGACCGGGCTTTCGGACTGGCAATGGGCGGAGCGGAAGGTGGTGAAATCGTGCCGGCCGACGAGGATCTGCGCCGCCTCGTGCATAGCCGCCGGGTCGAGCGCAACGCCCACCTGCCACGCCCGGCCCGCCTCCAGCGCGAGCGGGGCCCGCCGGTTCACGATCCGGTAGAGATAGCGGCGGCCGACGCAGCTGAAGCGGGCATGCCAGTCCTCGGCGACCGGCCGGGCCTCGAGGATCGCGACCGGGAGCGGCCGAAGGCGGGCGTTCAGCCCGGCCGCCAGCCGGAACGGAGCGATCGCCCGGGCGATGTCCGCATGGGCGGCCATGGCGAGGGCATGGACCCCGGTGTCCGTCCGTCCGGCGGCGTGGACGGCCGCGGCCTCGCCGGTGATCGCCTCGATCGCCTCCTCGAGCGCCTGCTGGACCGACGGGCCGTGCGGCTGGCGCTGCCAGCCCATGAACGGGGCGCCGTCATATTCGATCGTGAAGCGGAAGCGGGTCACGCGAGCTTCGTACCGGGCGGGATCGGGAAGCCGCGGAGCAATTCGGCGCCGCTCATCGGCGCCCGGCCGGCGCGCTGGACGAGGGTGGGGACGAGCCCCCCCACTCCGCAGGCGATGGTGAGCCACTCGTCCAGCACGGTGCCGGGCTCTCCCGCGACGTCAACCGGATCGGCGGCGAGCAGCCTGAACCGCTCGCCGCCGGCTTCGAACCAGGCGCCGGGCGCCGGATTGAAGGCCCTGACCTGCCGCTCCAGCTCCAGCGCGTGCCGAGTGAAATCGAGGCGCGCCTCCTCCTTGCCGATCTTGGGGGCGTAGGTGGCTTTGTCCTCGGGCTGGGGCCGCGGGCCGATTCGGTCCAGCTGGGCGAGCACGTCGACCATCCATTCCGCGCCGAGCTTCGCGAGTTCCTCGGTAAGCTGGCCGGCCGTCTTGCGATCGATCGGGGTGCCCATCGCGGCCAGCATCGGACCGGTATCGAGGCCGGCCTCCATCTGCATGATCGTCACCCCGGTCATCCGGTCGCCGGCGAGGATTGCGCGCTGGATCGGGGCGGCGCCCCGCCAGCGGGGCAGGAGCGAGGCGTGGACGTTGAGGCAGCCTCGGCGCGGCGCGTCGAGAATGGCCTGGGGCAGGATCAGTCCGTAGGCGGCGACCACGGCGGCATCGAGGCCGAGTCCGGCGAAGGCCGCCTGCGCCTCCCTGTCCCTGAGCGACAGCGGAGTCCGCACCTCGATCCCCATCGCTTCGGCCCGCTGCTGGACCGGAGAGGGGCGAAGGCCCTTGCCCCGGCCCGCCGGGCGCGGCGGCTGCGAGTAGACGGCGGCGACGTCGTGGCCGGCGGCGACGAGCGCCTCCAGGGTCGGCACTGCGAAATCCGGGGTTCCCATGAAGGCGAGGCGCATTTCCCGTCATTGCGAGGAGCGAAGCGACGAAGCAATCCAGTTCCGTCTCGGCCGCCGCACTGGATTGCTTCCCCCGGCCTTCGCCGCGGTCGCAATGACGGGTTTGCGCCCACCCGGGCGAAACCCTACCTACCCCCCATGGCTTCTCCCGAGATCGACGCACTGACCCAAGCGCTGGCGCGCCTTCCCGGGCTCGGGCCGCGGTCGGCCCGGCGGGCGGTGCTTCACCTGATGAAGAAGCGCGAGACGGCGCTGGGTCCCTTGCTCAGGGCGCTGGAGCGGGTGAACGAGAATCTCTCGGTCTGCTCCGCCTGCGGCAATGTCGATACCGCCGATCCGTGCGGAGTCTGCACCGACGCCCGCCGCGACGAGCGCCTGCTCTGCGTCGTGGAGGAGGTGTCCGACCTCTGGGCGCTCGACCGCTCGCGGCTCTTCCCCGGCCGATTCCACGTCCTCGGCGGGCGCCTTTCCGCGCTTGAAGGGGTCCGGCCCGAGGATCTCAGCATCGACAAACTGCTCGGCCGGGTCGCCCGGGGCGGCATCGACGAGGTCGTGCTGGCGATGAATGCGACCCTGGAGGGCCAGACCACCGCCCATTACCTCGCCGAGCGGCTGGAAGGCTTCCCCGTCCGCCTCACCCAGCTCGCCCACGGCCTGCCGGTCGGCGGGGAGCTCGATTACCTGGACGAAGGCACGCTCGCTCAGGCCCTGAGGGCGCGGCGGCCCGTCTCCTAGGTCCATCGTCCCAGCGAAGGCTGGGACCCGAGGGCGCGAAAACACGATGTTCTTCACCCGCCGGGGCCCCAGCCTTCGCTGGGGCGACAGGCTTCCGTAACGGGCGATAAACAAAAGACTTTTTTCTTCCTCCGGATGAAACCAACATAGATCAGCTTCGTTGAGGCTGCTCGTCGGGTTGTTAATGGTCCCGCCGCCGCCGAGTTCAGAGACAAGAGAAAATGATGCGCGCTCTCATCATCGAGCCACAGATTTTTACGTCCTTCATGATCGAAGACGCCCTTCGCGATGCCGGCTTTACCTCGATCGCGATGGCGACGACGGAAGAGGAAGCCGTGGCCTGCGCCGAGGCCGACCCGCCCGATCTCGTCACCGCCGCGGTCGAGCTTCAGCGCGGCAGCGGCATCCGCGCGGTGGAGCGGATCCGCTCGAAGCTGAGGGTCCCGGTCCTGTTCATCACCCAGCATATCAGGCAGGTGAGGGCGGGCGATCCTGAGGCGCGCGTCGTCAAGAAGCCCTTCGCCGCCGCCCATCTCCCGCCCGCCATCGCGGCGGCGAAGGGGAGCGGCTGAAGGCGAAGCGCGCCGAACGCGAACCCTTTCCGTCATTCCGGCGAGAGCCGGAATCCATGGACCAGCCGCCTGAGAGCCGTCGCCTTGGTGCGTGTTCATGGATGCCGGATCAAGTCCGGCATGACGACCCGGGGCGACGCTCTAGCGGTAGCTCACCACCTCATATTCGATCCCGTCGTGATCGAGGAAATAGAAGCGCCGCCCCGGCTCGTAATCGCCGTGGGAGAAAGGGGTGAGGCCGGCGGCGGCGACCCGCTTCTCCGTCTCGTCCAGCTCGTCCACCTCGACCCCGATATGGTTTAGCGGCCGGCCCTTGATGAAATCGTCCTCCGAATAGGCCTTGTCGCGGGCGGTGTAGAGCGCGACGTAATTTTCGTCCGAGCCGACATGGATCGTCCGGCCGCCCGCCATCGACGGTCCCTGCCAGCGTATCTGCCAGCCGAACACCGATTCCATCAGCCTGGCCGCCCGCTCCGGGTCGCTGACGGTCACGTTCACATGCTCGAGTCTCGGTAAGGCCATTGGAAGATTCTCCTGTCGATTCGTGCCCCGGTTGCGAGTCGTACGACCTCAAGCTAAGTTGAGGTCAAGCTTCATTTTCGGGGGTAGGATATGGCATCGCCGGCGCTCCTCACCATCGGCGAGCTGTCGCGCCGGACCGGCCTGTCGGTCTCGGCGATCCGCTTCTATGAGGCCCGCGGCCTGGTCGGCGCGATCCGGACGAGCGGCAACCAGCGGCGCTTCATGCGCTCGGACATCCGCCGGCTATCCTTCGCCCTGATCGCCCAGCGCTGCGGCCTCACCTTGGCCGAGATCGAGGCGGAGATGGCGACCCTGCCGGACGGCCGCGCCCCCAGCCGAGCCGACTGGCAGGCGATCAGCACGCGCCTCCGAGCCACCCTCGAGGCGAGGATCGCAATGCTCGAGGCGACCCGCGACCGGCTCGACGGCTGCATCGGCTGCGGCTGCCTGTCGCTCGACACCTGCGCCCTCTACAATCCCGGCGACCGCGCCGCCCGGGCCGGCCCGGGGCCGCGATTTTTGCTGGGGGATAAAGCGTCGGATTTCGCCCGAGCGGAGAGGTGTTCGTCACCCCGGACCTGATCCGGGGTCCACCTTTCTTGCTTCCACGGCCACGCCGGGAGGAAGGCGGATGCCGGATCAAGTCCGGCATGACGAAGGGGAAAGGCCGGACCCGGCGGTGCCTACACCTTCCGGCTGAGCGTCCGCATCGCGTCGTCCAGGCCTTCGAGCGTCAGCGGGTACATCCGCTCCTGCATGAGCTGGCGGACGATCTGGGTCGACTGGCTGTAGCCCCAATATTTCCCGGGCGTCGGGTTGAGCCAGACCGAGCTCGGATAGGTGTTGACCAGGCGCTGCATCCACACCGCTCCGGCCTCTTCGTTATAATGCTCGACCGAGCCTCCGGGATGGGTCACCTCGTAGGGGCTCATCGAGGCGTCGCCGACGAAGACGATCTTCCAGTCGTGGCCGAATTTATGAAGCACGTCCCAGGTCGGGGTGCGCTCGGCGAAGCGGCGGCGATTGTCCTTCCACAGGCTCTCATAGGGGCAGTTGTGGAAGTAGAAGAATTCGAGATTCTTGAACTCGGTGTGGGCGGCGGAGAAGAGCTCCTCGCAGACCTTGACGTGAGGGTCCATCGAGCCGCCGACGTCGAGCAGCAGGAGCAGCTTCACCGCATTGTGCCGCTCGGGACGCATGTGGATGTCGAGCCAGCCCTTGCGCGCGGTGCCGTCGATCGTCTCTTCGAGGTCGAGCTCGTCGGCGGCGCCTTCGCGCGCGAAGCGCCTGAGGCGGCGGAGCGCCACCTTGATGTTGCGGGTGCCGAGCTCGACCTGATTGTCGAGGTTGCGGAACTCGCGCTTGTCCCAGACCTTGATCGCGCTGCGGTTGCGGCCGCCCTCCTGGCCGATCCTGATGCCCTCGGGATTGTAGCCATAGGCGCCGAACGGGGAGGTGCCGGCGGTGCCGATCCACTTGCTCCCGCCCTGGTGGCGACCCTGCTGCTCCTCGAGCCTTTTCTTCAGAGCCTCCATGATCTCTTCCCAGGAGCCCAGGGCCTGGATCTTCGCCATCTCCTCGGGGCTGAGATAGAGCTCCGCGACCTTCTTCAGCCATTCCTCGGGGATCGGCACCGCCTCGGTTCCGTAATCCGCCT
>DATHBY010000537.1:0-4607 GCA_035295885.1 Allosphingosinicella sp. | reverse complement strand
GCAAGCTGGCCGCGCTCGGCGGCGAAGGGGAGAAATGCCGGGCCCACCTGCGCCGCGCCGGAATCCGCTTCGTCGCCCTGCCGCCGCGCGGCGGCGGGCAATGCGGCTATGACGATGCGGTCCGCTTCTCGCCCGGAGGCGCCGTAACGATGACCTACACGCCGGCCGATCTCGGCTCGAGCTGCCCGGTCGCCGCCGGTCTGGCCCTCTGGGAGTGGCATTTCGTCCAGCCCGCCGCGCTCCGCCACTTCGGAACCAAGGTCGCCGCCGTCGAGCATTTCGGAAGCTACAGCTGCCGCCGCCTATATGGCCGCTCCGAAGTCGCGTGGAGCGAGCATGCCTCGGCCAATGCCGTCGACATCGCCGGCTTCCGCCTCGCCGACGGCCGCCGGATCAGCGTCGCCGGCGACTGGAAGGGCGAAGGCGCGAAGGCGCGCTTCCTCCGCGACGTCCGCGACGGCGCCTGCCGCCTCTTCGCAACGACCTTGTCGCCGGACTATAACGCGGCCCATCGCGACCATCTCCACCTCGACCAGGCGGAGCGGGGAGCCATGGGCTGGAGGGGCTGCCGATGAAAATGCCGATACTCGCTCCGCTGCTGATTGCAGGCGCCTGCGCGCAGGCGGCCCCGCCGGCCCGCACCGCTCGGAAATGCGACCTGACGGTCTCGTTCGGCAGCTATGCGATGGGAATCGACCGGACCGCTCTTGCCGCCGTTCGAAGGATCCTCGCGGATCGGGCAGTCCGGTCAGTCGAGGACTTTGGCGGCGGCCGGGAAGGTGAAACCTCTCTGTGCGCGCGCACCCGCCGTCCCGCGGACGCCGACCGCCTGTTCCGCCGAATCCGTGCCGTTCTTCCCGCGGCCCCGCGCGGACCGATCGCCGTCCGGACCGCCTCCGGGCTCAGTTTCGACACGCCTTCGAGCCGCTGAGCCGCAGCAGCGCTGCGCTAGGCGATCGGCGGCCGGTCCGGAACGGGGAAGGCGTACGTGCCGCCGTCGGGCAGGCGCATCACCGGCCCCGGATAGCCCGGATAGACGGTCGCCCGCACGCGGCGGTCGATCTCGTCCTTCGGCATGTCGTGCTCGATCACCTTGAGCGCCTCCATCTCGCGGCGCGTGAACGGCCGCCGGGTCCAGTGCACGTCGGCGCGGGGCAGCGGCCGGCCGGCGGCGATCAGCGCGACGATCTCCCGGAACATGTCGACCATCGTCTCCATCGTTCGAAGCTTCAGGGTCTCGACGGTGTCGTCCGGAAGGACGGGGAAGCGCCGCTCCATGATCAGGTCGCCGGTGTCCACCTTGGCAAGCATGTGGTGGCACACCGCCCCGAACTCCGAGGCGCCCTCGTAAAGCGCGAAATTGTAGCAGCCGATGCCGGGATAGTCGGTCGATCCGGGATGGAAGTTGATCGCTGCCCCGGCCCGGTCGAGGCTGTGCTTGCGAACGATCCAGGGGGACAGGAACGAGATGAGATATTCGGGGCTGTCCGTCTGCAGAGCGTCGGGCTCCGGGTCCCCGACGGCGCCGGTATAGGTGGCGAGATCGGGGCCGAAGGCGGCTTCGGCGATCGCCTGCGCCTCCCGGCTGAACCTTTCCTGCTTGGCGAGGAGTATGACGCGGGATGACATAGGGCGCCCCCTTTAGCGCATCGCCCCCCCGCGGCAAGGCGGGCCGGCGGCGCCGGAACGAAATCGGCCCCGCCCGTCGCCGGGCGAGGCCGATCATGTTCTCCGCCGAAGCGGAAAGGCTCTAGCTCAGATGGCGCGAGAGATGCTTGTTCATCTCGAACATCGAGCAGCGGTCGGCGCCGAAAATCTTGCGCAGCTTGTCGTCGGCGACGATCTCGCGCTTGTTCTCCGGATTCTGGAGCTTGTTGGTACGGATATAGTCCCACATCTTGCTCACCACCTGGCTTCGCGGCAGCGGGTCGGAACCCGTGATCGCAGCCAGATCCGCCGACGGCGTCACCGGGCGCGACAGTCCGCCCCTCGCTCCGCCGCCTGAAGTGCCCTTTGCCATAGTTTTCCCTCCTGTGAATGCTCGGGTGATAAGCCTCAAACGCGCGGCGAGCGCAAGAGATTCCAAGGCCGGAATTCGTCGGATCGCCTCATCGGGCCGTTCCAACGCAATTTTAATGTGGATCATTGTCCAGAATCCGCCCGGCGGGAGGGGTCGAGGCCGCTCGCGCCGCAACGTTCGGCCGATTCGGCCGGCGGTCAGGCTTTGCCGAACGGGACCACCTTGTTGTCCGAGTCGTGGCCGATGTCGGCCCGTCCGAGATAGGGGATTCCGGAGCGGCCGCACCAGTAAAGGAACACCTCCTCCTCGCTCGCGCCGAAATCCGGATCGTTGTCCGGCACCTCGGTGCACCGGCCGAGCCTGATCCCTGCGACGGTCCGAACCCGCTTGTTGCCGGTTATGTGGAACAGCGACCGGTCGGTGCGGTACATATGCTCCGAGACATCCTCGAGCATCAGCACATGACCCGCCAGATCCGGCTCGAGCGGCGTTCCGAGCAGCTGCGAGAAGACGGTGATGTTGAATGCCGCCGCCGGCTTTTCGTCCAGGCTCGGCTCGAGGGTCCCCGGATCGCGCTGCGCCAGCCACGACAGCGCGCGGCCCACCGCCGCCTCGCCCCCGTCGCGGCGAATGTCCGCCGGCATCGGCCCATGCGCCACTCCGGAAAGGCCGGCGCGGTACAGACCGGCCAGCATGTAGCCGGCGTCGCTATAGCCCAAATAGGCTTTGTGGCGCGCCCCCGGCCCGAGTCCCGCCGCCACCTCCTCGGCGATTCGGCACGAGCCGTAGCCGCCGCGGGCGAACCAGAGCGCGCCGAAGGCTGGGTCGTTGGCCACCTCCAGGAAGGCCGCGGCCCTCGTTGCATCGTCCCCGGCGAAATGCCGGTGGCTGAGGAAGCATTGCGGGTGGAAGACGAGCTCTACGCCCGGAAAGCCTTCGGCGGCCATCGCCGTCACCCTTAGTGCCGTCTCCTTCAGGATCGGAGTGCTCGGAGCGACGATTCCTATCCGCATTCCCGCTCCCTCAGCGTTTGAAAAGCCCGGCCAAGGTCAATAGGGCGGCGCCATGTCAGGGACCAAATCCTATTTCTTCTGCGGCATCGGCGGCAGCGGCATGCTTCCGCTGGCCTCGATCGTCCGCGCCCGCGGCGCCCGGGTGGCGGGGTCGGACCGGGCGCTGGACCAGGGCCGGACCGCCGCCAAGTTCGACTATCTGCGCGGCCAGGGCATCGGCCTCTATCCGCAGGACGGCAGCGGCCTCACCTCCCCGGACCAGATCCTCGTCGCTTCGGCAGCGGTGGAGGAGAGCGTGCCCGACGTGCAGGCTGCCCTCCGCCTCGGCCTCGAGCGGATCACCCGCGCCGAGCTGCTCGCCCGGCTGTTCAACGCGGCGCAGGCCGGAATCGCCGTCGGCGGCACCAGCGGCAAGTCGACCGTCACCGGAATGATCGGCTGGATCCTCCACCGAGCGGGGCTCGAGCCGACGGTGATGAACGGCGCGGTGATGAAGAATTTCGCCAGCGCCGACGCCCCCTTCGCCAGCGCCCTGATCGGCGGCGACCGGGTCTTCGTCAGCGAAGTGGACGAAAGCGACGGCTCGATCGCGCTCTACCGGCCGAAGATCGCTGTGCTTAACAATGTCAGCCTCGACCACAAGTCGATGGAGGAGCTTCGAGCCTTGTTCGGCGGCTTCCTGGCCAAAGCGGCGACGGCGATCGTCAATCTGGACGATTCCGAAACCCGGGCACTCGCCGGCGCGGGCGCCGTCACCTTCAGCCTCGGCGACCCGGCCGCCGACTACAGCGCCGCCGAAATCGCCGAGGAGCCCGCCGCCGTCTCGTTCGCCGCCTCCGAGCGGTCGAGCGGCGGGACGGTGCGGGTCCGGCTGCCCGTCCCCGGCCGCCACAACGCCGCCAACGCACTCGCAGCCATTGCCGCCGCCCGGGCCGCCGGGGTGCCCTTCGCCGCCGCGGCCGAGGCGCTGGGCAGCTTCGCCGGGCTTCGGCGGCGCTTCGACATCGTCGGCTCGAGCGGCGGGATCACCGTCATCGACGATTTCGGGCACAACCCCGACAAGATCGCCGCCACCCTCGCCACCTGCCACGCTTTCCCCGGGCGACTGCTCCTCTTCTTCCAGCCGCACGGCTACGGTCCCCTCCGCACCATGCGCCGCGAGCTCGTCGCCGCCTTCTCCCGGGGCATGGCCGAGGAAGACGTGCTCATCCTGTGCGATCCCGCTTATTTCGGCGGCACGGTCGAGCGGACGGTCACCAGCGCGGACATCGTGGCCGACATCTGTGCCGCCAGCCGTATCGCCGAGCATATCCCGGACCGCGCCGACTGCGGCCGCCGCCTCGCCGCGCTCGCCCGCCCCGGCGACCGGATCCTGGTCATGGGCGCCCGCGACGACACGCTCAGCCAGTTCGCGGCGGAAGTGCTGGCCGCCCTCTAGACTTTGTCCTGCCGAAGCAGAATCGTCACCCCGGACTTGATCCGGGGTCCACCTTTTTCTCAATCCCAGTGGAGGAAGAAGGTGGATGCCGGATCAAGTCCGGCATGACGAATGCCTCGCTTCCATCACAATAGGA
>DATHBY010000536.1:0-1712 GCA_035295885.1 Allosphingosinicella sp. | reverse complement strand
GGCGCCGCCATCGCCTCCACCGGCCGGATCTTCGCTCCGGTCAGCTTTTCGATCGCCTCGATCGCCTCGGAGTCGGTGGCGGTGGCGAGTGTGATGGCTATGCCGGTCTTGCCGGCTCGGCCGGTTCGGCCGATTCGGTGGATATAGTCGTCCGGGTGCCACGGCACGTCGTAGTTGAAGACGTGGCTGACGTCCTTGATGTCGAGGCCGCGGGCGGCGACGTCGGAAGCGACGAGGATGTTGATCTCGCCGGCCTTGAAGCGCTCGAGCTCGCGGATCCGCTCGGGCTGCTCCATGTCGCCGTGGATCTCGCTGGCGTTGAGGCCGGAGCGCTTCAGGCTCTGGGCGAGCTCGCGGACGGTCGTCTTGCGGTTGCAGAAGACGATCGCGGTGCGCACGTCATTGCCCTTGAGGCGGTCGGTGAGAACCTGCTTCTTCCTTCGCGAATCGACCTTGAGGAGGCGCTGGTCGATCGAGACGTTGGCGGTGGCCGGCCGGGCGACCTCGATCGTCCTGGGTCCGGTCAGGAACTTGTCGGCGAGCTTCTTGATCGGTCCCGGCATGGTCGCCGAGAAGAGCAGGGTCTGGCGGACTGCCGGAAGCTTGGAGCAGATCTCCTCGATGTCGGGGATGAAGCCCATGTCGAGCATCCGGTCGGCCTCGTCGATGACGAGCAGCCCGCAGCCGTTGAGCATGATCTTGCCGCGGCCGAACAGGTCCATCAGCCGGCCGGGCGTGGCGATCAGGACGTCGACGCCCTTTTCCAGCTTCTTGATCTGGTCGGCCATGTTGGTGCCGCCGATCAGCAGGGCCATGTTGAGCTTGTGATACTTGCCGTATTTCTCGAAATTCTCGGAGACCTGCATCGCCAGCTCGCGGGTCGGCTCGAGGATCAGCGAGCGGGGCATCCGGGCCCGGCTTCGGCCTTCTCCGAGGATGTCTATCATCGGGAGGACGAAGGCGGCGGTCTTGCCGGTGCCGGTCTGGGCGATTCCGATCAGGTCACGCCCCATCAGGACCGAGGGGACCGCCTGCTTCTGGATCGGGGTGGGGTCCGAGTAGCCGGATTCCTCCACGGCGCGGAGCAATTCGTCGGAAAGGCCGAGGTCGGCAAAACTCATAAGGGTTCCGGGTGATTGAGCGGCTTCGTCGCGAGCCGCTTCAGGCCAAGCGCTTGGGCGAAGCGGGTCCTTAAGTCAAGAAAGCTCAACGGGCCACGACCGGTTCCAGGTTTCGGAATCGATCGATTTCGCAGGCGCCGCCCATGCGCGAACGGATGTTGTCGCGGTCCTCGCAGACCATCCCGTCCGGATTGGGGGTGATGTAGAAGCCGTAATAATAATCGAGCGCGGGGCAGCTGCTCTCGAGCTTGGCGCGCACCCGCTGGCGGCTGCGCAGGATCAGGTCGACGCTGCTCTGGCCGACGAGCGTGGCGCCGACGATGTCGCGGGCGGGGATGCATTTGGGGCCTTTATTGCCTTCTTTCCATTCCACCCGCGCCGGAGGAGTCTGGCGGAAGCGGATGATGACCTGCTCGCGGACCACGGTCTGGGCGTATTGCGCCGGGCGAGCGGGCGGAGCGGCCGCCGGTGCGGCGGCCGCGAACAGCGCCAAAGCGGCGGCGCCGGCGCGAATGGGTGAGGAGCCCTCCATCGCCCCGACCCTTCCCCGCAACCGCTTGAACATGCGATTAATCCCCCGGCCGCTTAGCG
>DATHBY010000535.1:0-1778 GCA_035295885.1 Allosphingosinicella sp. | reverse complement strand
AGCCGCTCCGGCGCCTCGTCGGCGAGGAAGTCGAGCTGGAGCAGGGTCGCTCCCTCGATCGGGTCGGTCGGGAGCAGGTCGATTCCGACGATCGCGGCCTTCGGCGCCCGCTTGCGAACGACCTGGGTCCATCCCCCCGGCGCCACGCCGAGGTCGACGACCCGCTCCACCCCCTTGAGGAAGCCGAAGCGGTCGTCCAGCTCGATCAGCTTGAAGGCGGCTCGGGAGCGGTAGCCCTCGGCCTTGGCGCGCTTCACATAAGGATCGTTCAACTGCCGCTCGAGCCATTTGGTCGAGCCGACCTTGCGGCCCTTGGCCGTCTTGACCCGGACTACCATCGAATTGCCTCCCCATCGGAGATGGGGAGGGGGGCCACCGAAGGTGGTGGAGGGGTGACTTGGCGAGGCCTGGCCAGGGCACCCCTCCACCATGCTTCGCATGGTCCCCCTCCCCATGCCGGGGGCATGGGGAGGCAGGATACCTTCACAACCGGTGCCCGTCCTTGGCCATCAGCGAGCGCAGGATCCCTTCGCGTATCCCCCGGTCAGCCACGCCCAGCGTCTGCGCCGGCCAGATGTCCATGATCGCCTCGAGGATGGCGCAGCCCGCGACGACCAGATCGGCCCGCTCGGCGCCGATGCAGGGCAGCTCCGCCCGCTCCGCAAAGCTCATCCTGGACAGCATCTGGTTTACAGCGCGCATCGAATCGACCGGCATCATCAGCCCGTCCACCGCCCGGCGATCGTAGCTCGGCAGCGCGAGGTGGACGCTCGCCAGAGTGGTCACCGTCCCGCTCGTTCCGAGCAGGCGGATATTGCCTTCGCGCGGCGGCAGCAATTCGGCGAAGCGGCGGAAGGCGTGACGGACCCGCTCCTTCATCCGTCCGTAGGCGGCGAGCCGCTCGTCCGCGTCGGCGAAGTCGCGGCCCTCGCTCTCGGTCAGCGACACCACGCCCCAGGGCGCGCTCCACCAGCATTTGATCTTGGGAGTGCCCTCGGGATCGGTGTCGATCAGGATGAGCTCGGTCGAGCCGCCGCCGATGTCGAAGATCAAGGCCGGAGCGTCGCCCGGCTCGAGCAGCCGGTGGCAGCCGAGCATTGCGAGCCGGGCTTCCTCCTCCGGCGCGATGATCTCGAGGCAGATTCCGGTCTCGCGCCGAACCCGCTCGACGAACTGGCGGCCGTTGACGGCTCGGCGGCACGCTTCCGTCGCAACCGAGCGCGCAAGCGAGACGTGGCGCCGCTTCAGCTTCTCGGCGCAGACGGAGAGCGCCGCCACCGCCCGGTCCATCGCCGAGTCGCAGATTCGGCCGCTGCCCGCCAGCCCCTCGCCGAGCCGGACGACTCGCGAGAAGGCGTCGATGACGACGAAGCCGTCGTCGGCCGGGCGAGCGATCAGCAGGCGGCAATTGTTGGTGCCGAGATCGAGCGCACCATATGTGTGCCGGGGAGAGCGGAAGGGGCGCTGCGCGAGCGCCTGAGTCGCCAGTTCAGCCGGACCGGGTGCCGGCGGGAGCGGGGCCGTAGCAACCTGCTGCGCCATAGCGGAAACACTCTTTTTTTCTCGTTCCCGGTCGGCCTGGGCCGCCGGTGACTTGGCACCTTCGTACCGCGCGCTGCCTCGGTCGGCAAGTGAGGGGTCCTGATCCGGGGCAGCGACCGCCGCGCCATACGCCCCCCACCGTCATGCCGGACTTGATCCGGCATCGATGAACACCGCCGCGGGAGCATTCCCGCGGCCCCTGTTCATGGATTCCGGCTTTTGCCGGAATGACGGGA
>DATHBY010000534.1:0-2441 GCA_035295885.1 Allosphingosinicella sp. | reverse complement strand
ACTGTTATTCCGAACCTAAGGGCAGATTCCCACGCGTTACGCACCCGTGCGCCACTAGACCCGAAGGTCTCGTTCGACTTGCATGTGTTAGGCATGCCGCCAGCGTTCGTTCTGAGCCAGAATCAAACTCTCAAGTTAATGACCGACAACCACTCCGGGGGAAAACCCGAAGAAGAGGCCGGCATCTCTGGGAGCCGTTCCTGCACTTCACATATACTGTGGATATGTAACGAGACATGTAGGATCGATCCGGCGAAGCGAGCTTCACAGGAAAGACCTTTGGAACGGCTTAGCTTTAACCGATCCGCGACACCCAGAGGCTGTCGCTGACCGGGGCCGCCGCCCACATGTCCCTTCATCTTAACCGACAATGTCAAAGAGCCGCGACTTCCTCTCCCCTTTGACCGGGGCAACCGGGTTACCGATTGAGAAGACGCAGACGGGTCGGGCAAAACCGCCCCGCCGGTGAAGGGCCATATATGGAGGCGATTTGCCTCCGTCAATGGCTTTTTTCGGAAACTTCCCAGCTCCGCCGCGGCCCGCCGGACCTGAATCCCGGCGCCGCCGTCGCGTCCGCCGGACGGCCGAAGCCGGGCGGCGACGCGAAGCTGGAGGGTTTCCGAAAAACCGCGCCCCGTCTCCGGGCCGCGCCTTCTGGAGCCTATCTAGTCGGGGGCAACCCCGGCTTCAAGACCCCCGTCGTAACTTTTTCAAAGATGCCAGCGGCTTAGCTCCCGAGGGGCCGGCCGCCGCCGACGAGAGGCTGATCTAGATAAGGTTCTTCGGGCTTTCAACCCCCCGGCGACGGGCCGCCCGAAAATATCGTCAGGCGCTCTGGATATAGGCCCGCATCGCCTCCGCTTCCTGCTCGATCCGGCTGATCCGGTAGGCGACGAGATCGCCGATCGAGACGAAGCCGATCAGCCGGCCGTCGTCGACCACCGGCAAATGGCGCACCCGGCGCCTGGTCATCTGCGACAGCGCCACCAGCACCGGCACCTTCGATTCGATGGTGATCGCCGGTGCCGTCATCACCCGGCTGACCGGCCAGTCGAGCATCGCCGCGCCGTCGCTTGCGAGGCAGTAGATGACGTCGCGCTCCGACATGATGCCGACCACCCGGTCGCAGTCCAGGACCGGCATCGCTCCGATCCTCTTCTCCGCGAGCAGGGCCACCGCGTCGCGAACCGGCGTTTCCGCCCCGACGCTGACGATATCGGGCGCCTTGCCCTCGAGAATGGCGGCGATGGTCATGACCGGCCTCCTGTCATGGCGCGACTCGCAAAGCAATGTCCCACGCACCCGAGCCGAAGGGAAGACGCAGCCGCGGGGCGGCGGGTTCCCAGTCCGCCCTTGATGATCGGCGGCTTCCCCGCCACATGGCGGCCATGCCCCGCCACGATCCGATCCCGCCCAAGCCGGAAGCGCCCGCGCTCGCCTGGTCCCGCTACAAATATCTGATGAAGTGGATGGCTCTGGCCGCCGCGGCCGCGGCGGCGCTCGCGGTCGCCTGGCTCAAGGCGACGAGCGAGGCGATGCCGTGGCAGATGGTGCTCGCGACGGTGGCGGGGGTCGGCCTGTCGGTGCTTCTCGGCACCGCGCTGATGGGCCT
Organism: Allosphingosinicella sp.; assembly: GCA_035295885.1. Taxonomy (GTDB): domain Bacteria; phylum Pseudomonadota; class Alphaproteobacteria; order Sphingomonadales; family Sphingomonadaceae; genus Allosphingosinicella. The sequence goes on along the minus strand of DATHBY010000534.1, from coordinate 829 downwards.
CGTCTTCCTCTCCGACCGGACCGGACATGACGAAGCGGCGTCCGGAAGGGAGGACAGGCCGTGAGCGAGGGCAAGCGCGAGCCGATCCTCCGGGTTGTGCCGAGGCCGGGCGACATCAACTCCAACGGCCATATCTTCGGAGGCTGGGTGCTTAGCCAGATGGACATCGCCGCCGGAATCGTCGCAGCCCGCGAGTCGGACGGGCCGGTGGCGACGGTGGCGGTCGATGCGATGAAGTTCCTGGCGCCGATCCTCCTCCACGACCTCATCTCCGTCTATGCCTGGGTGGAGCGGATCGGCCGAACCTCGATCGCGATCCGGATCGACGTGATCGCGATCCGCGACCGCGGCGCGAAGGAAGTGAAGGTGACCGAAGGCCTGTTCACCTTCGTTGCCCTCGACGAGGACAACCGGCCGCGGCCGGTGAAGCGGGGCTAGGTCAGGACTCCTAGAGTTTGTCCTATTGTGATGGAAGCGAGGCATTCGTCATGCCGGACTTGATCCGGCATCCACCTTCTTCGTCCACCGGGATTTGAGCAAAAGGTGGACCCCGGATCAAGTCCGGGGTGACGATTCTGCTTCGGCAGGACAAAGTCTAGGTCAGGACTCCTCGTCCTCGTCCGCCTCTTCCTCTTCGTCCTCCGTTTCCTCGACCTCCACCTCGCGATAGGTGAGGCTGGCGCTGGACCGGGCGGGGACCCTGACGCGCCAGACATTCTTGTCCTTGCGGCGGATCATTCGCTTCGAGAAGCGCTCGAACCGTTGATAATCCCCATCCTGGAACTCGGCTTCGTAGACGATCGGGAAGGGGTTGGCGTTGGCGACCGTC
>DATHBY010000533.1:0-2211 GCA_035295885.1 Allosphingosinicella sp. | reverse complement strand
GCCAGGATCGTTTGGTCGCTCCTGGCGCGGGGCGAGGACTACCGGCCCGCGGCGGCCGCGTAGCCGCTCCCCTCCAGGGTTGCGAGCTGTTCGGAGGAATGGGGCAACAGGTCAGACCGACGCGCGGAGAGCCTGGCTACTGTCGCGGCCACTTGTAGGCCGGCCATCGGTTGAGGCCCGCGCGTGCGGATTTGCCATTCGGGCGCTGGGATCGCTCCCAAGACGCCGGATACAGGTACGCAAACTGGCCAACACGCCCCAGCCCGAAGGACGCTTGCGCAAGGGGAGCAGTCCATACAGGTAGTACGTCACCTCCGTCACGCCGATGGCCCGGATCGCGTCAGCCACGCTCCGGCCCTGCGACGCCAGCACGTCCACCTGCCGCAGCTTGGCCACGATCTCCTCGGGCTTGTGCCCCTTCTTCGCCATCTCGGTCCTCCTCCGGCTCGAAGCCATACCTCGGGACGGACCACTTCAAAGGGGGAGGATCAGCCGCATACTCCGAACGCTCGGGGACTGCTTCGAGCTTTTGAACCGTGCGCCCTTGGCCACCGCAGCTCCCGATCGGCTCGATGTGCGGCTGCACGCCTACAGGCGAGTGAGGTCTCGCGCCCGACGCAGGGCGAAATCCGACTGGATGGAGTTTTCCAGGGGACGTCAGTGCCCGGTCCCCACCGCCGCTCCAGTCGGCCCTGCCCGGATCGTCCGCCGCTTTCGCTCGTTTCGTCGCGCCTCTGCTCGTGGAGGTCTGCGCCGCTTCCCACCACGGCCCGAGGTCCGCGGGCACGCCGCGCCGCTTCGCACCGTTCCGGCGGTGCCAGATGAGCCGCCTCGATGGCCTGCAGCAGAGCTCGCGGCAAGCTTCGAGCAGCGGCCCCAGTGACATCCACCGCCGGCCCGGCCGCGCCACGTTCCGCTTGTCGGCGCTCGACAGCGAAACAGGTCGGAATTCAAGGGTTCGCGGGCCCTAGGCGCGCCGGGCGATTTTCAGTAAACCACGCGGATGAGCGCCCACAAGAACGACACTTTCGACGAACGGCTGACCGCGGCGGCGAACGCGAAGAAAGCCATGCTGGAGAAGTTCCGCGCGAGGCCACGTCTCGACGACCCCGCGGTCTTGGAACGGCAAGCGGCCCAGAAGGCGACCGCCGAGGCCCGTGAGGCCCGCGCCGCGGAACGCAAGGCCGCCCGCGAGGCGGAAGCGGCGAGGCAGGCCGCCGAGCGCGCGGCCCTCGCCGCCGAGCAGGAAGCCCGTGCCGCCGAGCAGGCGGCGCGCCAAGCCGAGGAAGCGGCCCACGCCGCGGCCATGGAAGTCGAGCAAGAAACCCGCGCCGCCGCTTTGGACGCCGACAAGAAGGCCCGGGCCCTCGCCTTGGCGGCCGAGCAGAAGGCGCTCCGCGACGCGCGCTACGCCGCCCGCAAGGCGCGCCGCCGCTGAGTGAGGACGGCCGCGGATGCGCCGCGTCCGCCTGTCCAGGAGGTCAGGCGGGAATGGGCGATCCGATCCGCTAGGAGTTCGGCGGTCCCGTCATCCTGGCGAAGACCATGCGGTCCCTGTTCTCCTGCATGAGCATCGTGAAGCCCGGGATGGTGTCGAGGCCGAGACCCAAGGGAAGCCCCGTGTCGGGATCGGGCTGGACCTTGGCGTAGCTCTGGCCCGAGACCTTCTCCCACTTGCCCGCCGGCTTCTTGACTTCGAGGTTCACGACGGTTGCCTTGAGCACCATCCGGACGATGGCCTCCTTGGGCGAGGACGGCTTCGTCAGGCTCGGTGAACCGGCGATCATCTGCCACCCATTCGCCAGCGCCCAGCCGGCCAACTCGTCCTTGGTCATGTGGTGTTCTTCCCGTCGAGGGGCCGCCTCCGCGCACGGCGTGACGCCCGATGCCGCCGAACCGCCCCTCCCGTGCTCGACGGATGCAGGCTGTGTCAACGGCGCAGCGTCGCGCCCGCGCCCCCTTGGGCCGGGCGTCAACGCCGGGCGGCGGTCATCTCCTCGCCTTGCCCTTTTGGATTTCGCGCTCGACCGCCCCGCGCTCGCTCGACCCCACGCGGCGCATGATCTCGCGCACGATGGCGGGCGTCACGCGGTGCCGCTTCACCAAGTAGGCGATTTCAGTCTCGACCTCGGTGCCGGCGGCAGTCGGAACGACGGTTTCGGCTTTCGCCTTGCTCTGTGCCACGGAACATTCCTATCGATCAGGCCCCGC
>DATHBY010000532.1:0-3091 GCA_035295885.1 Allosphingosinicella sp. | reverse complement strand
CGCCTGGCGGGTGACGATGAGCGACGGCACCCGCTTCTATCTCGACGCCGCCACCGGCGAGGTGCTGGCCCGGCGGACGAGCTGGTGGCGCTTCTACGACCTCATGTGGGGAATCCATATCATGGACCTCGAGACCCGCACCGACGCCCACAACCCGCTCCTCATCGGCTTCGCCTCGGTGGCGCTCGTCACCAGCCTCCTCGCGCTCGTCCTGCTTCCGCTGACCCTGAAGCGCCGACGCCGGTGAGCGGTCCCGCCGCACTCCTGGGATCGGCCCTGCCCTATCTCGACTGGGCGGGAGTCGCCGTCTTCGCCTGCTCGGGCGCCCTGGTGGCGGCCGCGAAGAAACAGACTTTGGTGACCCTGATCTTCTTCGCGGTCGTCACCGGAGTCGGCGGCGGCACCGCGCGCGACCTGCTGATCGGCGCCCCGGTCTTCTGGGTGCACGAGAACGCGATCCTGCTCATCTGCTTCGCCGCCGCTTTGGCGGTCTGGATGCTGCCGGGAACGCTGTGGCAGGGGCGGGCGCTTCCCTGGCTCGATGCGGTCGGAATCGCGGCTTACGCCACCTACGGCGCGGCCAAGGGGCTTGCGTTCGGCCTGGCTCCGTTCCCGGCCATGGCGATGGGAATCCTCACCGCCTGCCTCGGCGGAATCATTCGCGACGTGCTCGCTGGGGAGCCGTCCATCCTGATGCGCCGCGAGCTGTACGTGACCGCCGCCGCTTTGTCGGCGGCGCTGATGGTCGGCCTTCTGCTGGCGGGCGTCCCGGCAGCGCTTGCGGGAGTGGTTGCCGCAGCCACCGGGTTCGCCCTCCGTGCCGGCGCCATATATTTCGGATGGAAGCTTCCAGCTTACCGTCGCGAAGAGCCTTGACTTGATTGATCGTTCAATCAACAAGGTGCCATGGCTGGCAGGGACACGCGCGGGCGAATCGTCGAGACGGCGATGGAGCTGTTCTCGCTGAAGGGCTACGGCTCCACCTCGATCGCCGACATATTGAGCCGAAGCCAGGTCAACAGCGGCAGCCTCTACCATGTCTTTCCGGGCAAGCAGGACCTGCTCATCGCCGTCCTCGAAGCCTATCGCGACAATATCGGGCCGATGCTGCTGGAGCCGGCCTGGGCCGGAGTGGCCGATCCGGTGGAGCGGGTCTTCGCTCTGCTTGGCAAATACCGGTCGCTGATCGTCGAGACGGACTGCGCCTATGGCTGCCCGATCGGCAGCCTCGCGCTCGAGCTCCACGAGGCGGACCCGGCGGTTCGGCGGCTGCTCGCGGAGAATTTCGAAGGCTGGGTCGGTGCGGTCGAAGGATGCCTGGCCGAGGCCGGGGACCGGTTTCCGCCGGGCGCCGACCTTCGGGCGCTTGCCGAGCTCGCCCTGACGGTGATGGAAGGCGGAGTGATGCAGGCGCGCACTCACCGCGACGTCGGCCATTTCGACCGCTCGGTGGCCCAGCTTCGGGCCTATTTCGACGCTCTCATGACCAAGCCGGAGGTGAAGGTATGAAGTTCGCGATCGGGGCGCTGCTGCTCCTCTGCTCTCCGGTGGCCGCCGCTGCCCCTGACCAGGTAAGCTCCGCGCGCGTGCAGGAGGCGGACGGCAGCCACACCCTCACCCACGAGGTCGTGGTCGACGCGCCTGCCGGAGAGGTCTGGGCCGCGGTCTCGACTCCGAAAGGATGGACGACCTGGGCGGTTCCGGTCGCCTGGCATCCCGCAGGCCAGGCCGACGTGCTCGAAACCAGCTATACGCCGACTGCGCGCCCCGGCGATTCGACCACCATCCGGCAGCAATTCCTGGCCCGGATTCCCGGCCGCCTCCTGGTCTTCCGAACGATCAAGGCTCCCGCCGGCTTTCCGGATTTTCCGACTTACGCGAAGGTGATCAGCTTCATCGAGCTGGAGCCGCTCGGCAGCGCCCGGACGAGAGTGCGGCTGACCGGCACGGGCTATCCGGACACGGCCTCCGGCCGCAAGCTTCTCGGCTTCTTCACGAACGGCAATCGCTTCTCGCTCGAGTCGCTCAGCGCCCGCTTTCGGGACGGGCCGGTCGACTGGCCTTCGAAGCTCGCGACCATGGGCAAGGGCCCGGCACCGAAAGCAAAGGGGGAATGAACATGCCGCCGATAGACTGGCTGGCCGTGCTGCTCTGCGGGGCAAGCTCGATGGTCCTGGGGGCGATCTGGTACTCGCCACTCCTCTTCGGGCGGGCCTGGCAGCGCGAGGCCGGGATTACCGACGCCGCGCTCGCCGGCGGCAACATGCCGCTCATCTATGGGGGAGCGCTGGCGCTGAGCCTGATCGCGGCGGCGGTGTTCGCGCTGTTCCTCGGTCCCGGCATGGGCCTGTGGCCCTCGGTGGGCGCGGGAGCTGCGGCCGGCCTGGGCTGGGTAGGCGCCTCATTCGGCATCAATTATCTGTTCGAGCGGCGCAGCCTGCGCCTGGCGCTGATCAACGGCGGCTATCACACCCTTCAGTTCATCTTCTTCGGCCTGATCCTCGGACTCCTCCAATAAGGGAGCACCCCTAGACTTTGTCCTGCCGAAGCAGAATCGTCACCCCGGACTTGATCCGGGGTCCACCTTTTTCTCAATCCCGGTGGAGGAAGAAAGTGGATGCCGGATCAAGTCCGGCATGACGAATGCCTCGCTTCCATCACAATAGGACAAAGTCTAGAGGAAATCGCTCAGGCGCGCCGGCCGCGGCTCGGCGGGCGGAGTGCCGGGGGCCGCGAGCGCCCTCTGCCACAGGCCGACATCGTGCCAGGCACCGAGCTTCCAGCCGACCTGCCGGTAGATTCCCGCGGAGACGAAGCCGAGCCGTTCGTGGAGGCGCACGCTCGCTTCGTTGGGCAAGGTGATTGCGGCGATCGCCTGGGTGAAGCCCTGAGCCTCCAAGGCGGCGAGCAAGGGCTCGTAAAGCCGCCGGCCGAGACCTCGGCCCGCCGCTCCGGCTCGGAGGTAGACGCTGGTCTCGACGGTGAAGCGGTAGGCGGGGCGGTCGCGGAAGCGGGCGGCATAGGCGTAGCCGAGCAGGGTCCCGTCCTCGGCCTCGCCGGCGAGCCACGGGTAGAGCGCGCCTCCGGCTTC
>DATHBY010000531.1:0-1585 GCA_035295885.1 Allosphingosinicella sp. | reverse complement strand
ACCGTCCCCACTTCCGGCTGCGCCGGACAGGAGTTGACTCTGATGGCCGAGCCTGGGGACGTGGCGACCGCCGTCAACCTCGAGATTTCGCGAATGGAGATCGGCGAATGAAGGGCGGCAGCTGGACCGTCGCCGCGGCCGCCTATCTCGGCGCCTGCCTGCTGCTCGGAGGCGCGAGCGCCGCCGGGGCGGCTGCGAACGCACTTCTTCATCTGCTCGGCCTCGCGCTGATCGTTGCGCTCCTGTGGCAGCGGGACTTCAATCTGCCTCACGCCGCGAGGGGCCCGGTCTGGATCGCGGCCGGCCTGCTCGCGGCCGGGCTGCTCAGCCTCATCCCGCTCCCCGCCGGCACCTTGTCGAGCCTCCCGCTGCGCGGAGAAGTGAGCGAGGGGTTCCGGCTGCTGGGGGTCCAGCCCCCGTCGCTGTCGGCCTCACTGGCTCCGCCCTGGACCCTCAACTCGCTTCTGCACCTGCTGCCGGCGGCGGCGATGTTCCTGCTGGTTCTCCGGCTGCCAAACGACGGACGCCGCCTGCTCCCGTCGGTGGTGCTGGCCATCGCCGGAATCTCGATCGTGCTGGGCGCCTTCCAGCTCTTTGGCGGCCCCGGCTCGCCGTTGCGTCTCTACGAGGTCACCAATCGCACCTCCCCGGTCGGCTTCTTCGCCAACGCCAATCATCAAGCGACCTTGCTCCTGTGCGCCCTGCCGCTGACCGCGGCCCTGGCGGGCCGGATGGCGACCCGACGCTCCCGCTCGAAGCGCAGCGGCGGCGCCATCATCAGCGTCGCGATCGCCGTCTTCATCCTCGCCGGGATCGCGATCAGCGGGTCCAGCGCAGGCTACGGACTCGCCGTGCCGGCGGCGGTGGCCAGCTTCCTCATCTACCGGCGCGCAGTCGCGGGCCGGATCGCCAGGGGCTGGTGGGCCGCCCTCGCCGGCTTCGCGATCCTCTTCGCCCTGGCCGGGGTGCAGGGCCCGCTGGGCAGGGAAAAGTTCGAGGGCGACATAACTTCGCAACCCACCAGCCGGCGCGTGATGGCCGCGACCACGGTCGAGATCATCAAGGATTCCTTCCCCCTTGGCACCGGCCTCGGCACCTTCTCGTCCGTCTACCGCCGCTACGAGGATCCCAACCGGGTCACCCGCCAGTTCGCCAACCACGCGCACAACGATTATCTCGAAGTCGTTCTCGAGCTCGGGCTGGCGGGAGTCCTGCTCGTCCTCGGCTTCCTGTTCTGGTGGGCGCGGCGATCCTACCAGGCCTGGACCCGCGACTATCAGGGCGCCGCGCTCGCCCGCGCCGGCTCGGCTATGATCGGGCTCGTACTCGCCCATTCCATCGTCGACTATCCGCTCCGAACCGCGGCGATCGCGGCGATCTTCGCCATGGGCTGCGCCCTGATGGTGCCGGCGACGCCGAGGCGCGGCTCGGACGAGCCGGCCGAGGAGGATGCATCGGAGCCGCTGCGGCATATCGAGGCGGCCTGAACGTGCAGATCCGCCCGACCGAGCTCCCTGAGGTCCTGCTGGTCGAGCCGAAACTGATTCCGGACGACCGCGGCTTCTTCATGGAAAGCTACAACCGC
>DATHBY010000530.1:0-8400 GCA_035295885.1 Allosphingosinicella sp. | reverse complement strand
GGCGAGCAGCTGCGCGGCGGCTGGATCATTCCGCTGATCGCGCTCATCGCGATCATCCTGGGCATCTGCGCCGCGACCGACATCTGCGGCGGCGACGACCACGATCCGCCCACCAGCCCGTAAGGGCGGTCGGCTAGTCAGCCCGTCTTGAGTTCTTGGCCGGATGAAGCTCGTCTTCATCCGGCCATTTTCTTGTCCGGCCGCCAGTGACGCGCGGTACCCGGCTCGGTCGAGGCCGCCAGCGCTCCCGCGCCGCGACGTGGGCGCCAGGGCGTTGCCGCAAGCGGGCCGGCTCGACGTTCGATAAGGTGAAATCATTCCGGCTTTCCCCAAGTTCGGGTTCGAGAACCCTCTGAAACTAAAAGCCTTTCCAGAATTTCCTGCGCGCTGTCGCTTTCGTGCAACAGTTGGGCTCGAACTCTCGGGGCCGGTGAACCAAATCGCCGGGCCGACGTTGAGGTCAGGCTTCGTAAACCTCTCCAAGGCTATGAGGCGCGACGGATTTTCAATCGGGCGGCCGTTTTCCAGGGTGGACAGCCTCGGAGTGGCTGATTAGGTAGAATCGAAATCGAGTAGATCAGGCTCGAGTACGAAGGGAGAAGCTGACGTGCGTTTCAAGGGACTAATTGCTGCGACCGCCTCGGTTGCGTTGATGACGACGCCGACCCTGGCGATGGCGCAGACGGCGGCGGCGACCTCCGCCACTGCGGCGCAGGAAGTCGCCCCGGCCGGCGAGACCGTCGAAGGCGAGCAGCTGCGCGGCGGCTGGATCATTCCGCTGATCGCGCTCATCGCGATCATCCTGGGCATCTGCGCCGCGACCGACATCTGCGGCGGCGACGACGACGATCCCCCCACCAGCCCGTAAGGGTCGTGGGCGGCCAGTCAGCCCGCCTTGAATTTTTGGCCGGATGAAGATCATCTTCATCCGGCCATTTTCTTGTCTCGCGCAGGAGGTCGAGGAGTTGCGTAAAAGGCCCGGCCCGAGCCGCCATGCGCTCCGCCGCATCCTTCTTGCACCCGTAGCGGCTCTCACCCTGGGCGCCGGCTATGCGTCGGCTCAGCCCGCACCGGCCCCTGCCGCCGCAGTCGAGCCGGAGGCCTCCACCACTCTCCGGCGGGACGATCTGCGCGTCGCCCTCGTCGCCTACCGGCTGGCGCTCGGCGGCGCGGCCCTGTGCAGGGAGCGCTACCCGCTCACCGGCATGCTCTTCCACCACCTCGCCGAATATGAGCCGCGCGACCGGCCTCTCATGGTAAGCCGCTACGGCCTCGACCGCGGCCCGGGCGTGCTGACCGTGCTCGCGGACACCCCCGCCGCACGCGCCGGCCTCGTCGCCGGAGACGTCCTGCTCGCGGTCAACGGCCGCCCGCTGCCGACCGGCGCCTCGGTCGCGGCCGAGCCGAAGCGGGAAAAATGGCGCCGCCTCGCCGACGAGGCCGAAACGGAGCTCGAGACGGCTCTGCGCCAGGGGCCGGCCGACCTGCGAGTCCTGCGCTCGGGCCGCGAGCTGACCCTCCGGCTGGGCTCGGTCTCCGCCTGCCTCGGCCGGGTCCGCCTCGCTCGCTCGACCCAGGTCAACGCTTTCGCCACCGGCCGGACCGTGGTGATGACGGTCGCCATGCTCAACTTCCTGAAGAGCGACGACGAGCTCGCCGTCGTGCTGGGCCATGAGCTGGCGCACAACATCTTCGGCCACCCCGCGATCCGCAGCGAAGAGGGAATCCTGCGAGGGCTCGGAATCAAGCCCAGCGCGATGTGGAAGCGCGAGGAAGTCGCCGACCGCTTCGGGCTCAGGCTGATGGCGGCGGGGGGCTATGACCTCAACGCCGCAATCCCCTTCTGGCGACGCTACCTCGGCAAGTACGACTGGTTCCCGCAGCTGTTCCGAAGCCACCCCAGCCTCGGAGCGCGGGAGCGGATCGCGGCGGAAGAGATAGCCGCGATCCGGCGGGAACGCGCCGGCCTGTAGAAGCCCACCGCATCGGGGCCGGCTCCTTCCACGGCGAAGGCCGGGGTCCAGCGCCACCGGCGGAAAGACTGGATCCCCGCCTTCGCCGGGAAGCAATTTCTGGCCCGCCTGTCAGACCTTCGTCCTAAGCGACCACAGCTCCGGAAACGCCCGTTTGCCGAGGGTCGACTGAAGATAGGCCACCCCGGCCGTTCCCCCGGTGCCGCGCTTGAGTCCGATGATTCGCTCAACCGTCACGACATGCTTGTGGCGCCAGCCGGCGAGCGCGTCGTCGATGTCGACCAGCTTCTCGGCCAGCTGGTAGAGCGCCCAGTGCCGCTCCGGATCCCGGTAGACGCTTGCCCAGGCCGCCTCGACCGGCTCGCTGGGCCGGTAGGGCTGGCTCCAGTCGCGATCGAGCACGTCGCCCGGCAGGTCGAGCCCGGCCCTTGCAGCCGCGGCATTGGCTTCGTCCCACAGGCTCGGCTGGTGAAGCGCCTCGAGCAGCGCGGCATAGGGGCCGCTGCCCTCCTCCTGGAACTTCAGATGGCCGCCGTCCTTGAGGCCGAGCCGATACTCGAACTCGCGGAACTGGGCCGACTGGAAGCCGGAGCTGGAGCCGAGCACGGAGCGGAAGCTGGTATAATCGGCCGGGGTCATGGTCGCCAGCACGTCCCAGCTCAAGGTCATCACCGCCTGGATCCGCGACACTCGGGAAAGCGCCTTGTGGACCTCGATAAGGCGGTCCTGCCGGATCATGTCGCACGACAGCTTCAGCTCATGGACGATCTGCTTGAGCCACAATTCCTTGGTCTGGTGGATGATGACGAACAGCATCTCGTCATGATGGTCGGAGATCGGATGCTGGGCGGAGAGGAGCCGGTCGAGCGACAGATAGCCGCCATAGGTCATCGAGGCCGGCGTATCGGTCATCGCCCTCAGCCGTGGGTCGCGAAGACGGAGTGGCGGCCGGCGGCGTCGAAGGCGAACACCTGGTACCGCTGGCGGACATTGTGGCCGACGTCCATTCCGGGAGAGCCGGCCGGCATTCCCGGAACGGCAAGACCTTTGACGCCCTTGCGGCGCGAGGCGATCAGCCGCTTGATATCCTCGGGCGGGACATGGCCTTCGACCACGACGCCCTGGACGAGCGCGGTATGGCAGGAGTGGAGCGCCGCCGGCACCCCCTGGGCCTTCTTGACGGCCGCCATATTGGGAGCGTTGACCACCGGCAGCTTCTTGCCGAACGCAGCCTCCACTCGCTTCGCCCATTCGAGGCAGCAGCCGCAGCCCGCGTCGCGCCACATCACGTAGCCGGCGGGCGCCGCCTGCGCCAGACCCGGCATCGCAGCGGCAAGGCCGCAGGCGCAAAGACCGCCGAGCACCTGCCGTCTGTGCTGAAGTTCCATGGCGATCCTCCTTGTCCGCGGGTGCCAGTACCTAATTGAGGGCGATTCCCCGGCCAGGCAAGGCCGAAGCCGGCGCGGTCTCAGGGCGCTCTGCTGTCCTCCGGCTCGGTCAGCCTCGTCTTGGTGGTGACGAGGTGAGCGATCGGCATCTGGTCGGAAGCTCTGACGAGCGAACTCGTGAAGGTCGTCTCCTCTTCGCTCCGTGCCGCTTCATGGACCCGGTAGATGAGCCGGTCGCCGAGGTTGCAGTTGCCGAAATAGTAGATGTCGCGCCGCCTCGTGCTGAAGTTCAGGCACCAGTCGTTTCGATCGTCGACATAGCCGAGCTCCGAGAGGTCGTTGATCGTGGGATAGGCTGCGAAATAGAGCAGCCCGACGCCGTTTATGTCATGATAGGGCAGCAGCTCGTAGTCGCGTTCGAAGAGGACCGGGCGATCCTTGACCGCGCGCACCGCACGATATTCCTGCGCGAATTGCGGCAGCTCGCCGAGGAGCGGCACCGAGCAATCCTCCGGGACCGCCGGCTGGCCCTTGAGAAGGCTCAGATTCGAGCCGGGATTGCTGCGCTTGGTGAAGGAGGACATGAGCTGCGCCCTGATCGAGCCTCGCTCGCCGGCTACCGAAGCCTCGCCGAGGAATACGGCTCCGCCGAAACGGCTTATCCTCGCCTCCGCCTCGAGATGGTCGTTTTCCCGGTAGGCGAGAAGGGGGATGCTGCTTTCGACGCTGATTCGCGTGAAGGTAGCGTAGAGCCGATCGCCGTTGGCGTCGGCGAGCTCGCTCGAACGGGCGCCGAGACCTTGGCAGATCATCGCCCAGTGGAGATCTCCGAGTTCGCGGAACAGCCACGCTTCGGACAGGCCGCCGAGCGCCATTTGCGGCATATTGACGTTGTAGCTTCGTTTCATCGGATCCATCTGTCCGCAGTCATGACTCGGACGAAGCTTCGCGGCGGTAGAGGCGGAGCAGCTCGCCGAAAGTCTCCGGATAGCTGATCTCGTCCCGGCCGCCGAAGGGATCCAGCCCGAATTCCTGCTCGATCGTCACCATCAGGGTGGCGAAGCCGAGCGAATCGAGGCCGGTGTCCGCCAGGATCGTGTCCGGCGTGATCTCGCCGGGGCGGCCGCCGGCGAGCTCGGCCTCCTTGCGGATGATTTCGGCGAGACGGTTTTCGAGGTCCATTGTCTTCCTAAAGTGGGCGCTGGGTCATGGCTTCACAATAACTCTGCTGCGTGAGGATGCGCAGTCGCCCCTCGTCGCGCCGCCGGGCGGCATGTGCGAGCACGGCCTCCAGCGGGGGCCTTGTAGCGGGTGCGGTGATCAGATTGTGCGGATGCAGCCAGAGATGGACAACGCCGCCTTCGGCCGAGCGGTCGATCAGATGCTTCCATCGGGCTAGAGTCGCCGCGACCGGCACTCGAGCCCGCGCTCCGAACCGCCAGTTGAAGAAATAGCCCGCCGGGATTGGCACAAGCCCGTCGGCACGCGGCGGCTTCGACCGCTGGGGCCGCGGCCGTACGTTGAACTCTTCCGCCAGGCGGATCGCCTTGCCCAGCTTGCCGCCGGGGCGGGCGAGCAGCTCCCGGTAGCCGAGAAAGCCCGCTTCCCTCAGCACATCCAGATGGCCGACTTCGTTGCGGGGGAAGATGAAGGTGCTTGGGGTAAGGCCCTTGATTCGCGCCACCGCGTCCGCCGCCCGAAGCTCGGCCCTCGCCCCGGCTTCGGAAATTGAAGAGTCGCCGAGCGGCCGATGACAGAAGCCGTGGCAGGCGATTTCGTGGCGCCCGTCCTGGCGGACGATCTCCAGCGCCTGCGGCTGGAACCAGCCCTCGATGTCGCCGCGCGCCCGGGCGTCCCAGAAATGCCGCATCCAGGGGTCGGCTTCGCCCTCCTGCGGCTCGAGGCTGCCCCGAAGTATCTCGCGCTCCTCGGGCGTCAGCGTGAAGGCCATCACGTAGGCGAAGGTCGCGGCGATATCGTGGCGCGCGAAGATCGAGATGAGGGATTCGTAGGCCCGGGCCAGAGCCGAGTCGGTCAGCTGCCGGTGGTAGGGCTGGAGGCCGTCGGCCATCCCCCATTTGCCCTCGCAATCGAGAGAGACGATAAAGGTCCCGGTCATTCCGCCACTACGGCTCCGAAGGCCTCGAAGCCGATATCCCCGGCCCCGGCGCTGGCCGCCAGCCTCGGAAGCCCTTTGGCGAAGCTGGAGGGCGGATCCTCCCTCAACCGCCATCCGCTGGCGAGCAGCCGGTCCCTAAACTGCGGAAGAGTCGACTGGGCCAGTGCCACCGATGCGCCCATCGCCTTGGCGGCGCGCAATACGATATTCATGAAATGCGGATCCTCGCCGCCCGTTTCGAGCAGCCTCGAGACCTTGACGCCGGAGCGAAGCCCAAGCGAAAGGATCGCCCAATCGTCGCCGCGTTCGACCAGGATGTGGCGCGGCCCGCCGGGCGAGAAGAAGCGCCAGCGCAGGCTCTCCCCCGTCCAGGCGATGCGGCCGCCGCCGTGGGCCTCGGCCTGCGCATCGAGCCGGCCCGCAAGAGCGGAAAGCGCCGCCCCCGGCGGACTGGCGGTGACCATGATTCCGGCCCCGACGGCGCGCCGGACCTTGCCCAGGTCGATCCGCACTCGGGAAGCCCGCTCTCTCCCCAGCTTCCGGAGGGTCATGTGGATCGCCGCGCGGGCAGGACGGAGCAGCCGAGTCAGCCAGAAGCTCGGCAGCTCGACATAGCCGAGGCGGCGATAGGCTTCGCTCAGCCGCCCGTGGACGCCGGGCGAGTAGGTCATCCCGTCACGACTCGCCTGGCGAAGCAGCAGCATCCCGGCGCCGCCCCGCAGATCGGGCCTAACGACATGATTTTGAAGGCTGAACAGGATTGCCGAGTCGCCGTCCGCGACGCAGGGCAGGACCATCCGGTGGACGACCCCGGCGATCTTGCCGTCCGCCGTCGCCAGCACTGCGTCGTGAAGACCTCGACCGTTCGGATTCTCTTCATAGAGCCAATTGAGATAGGCCGGATCGGACTGATAATGTCCGTCGCCGAACATCTCTTTCGAGAAAGCGAGGAGAGCCGGCACGTCCGATGACTCGAAACTGCGAAACGCGATCTTCATAGCGGGCGGCAGCGCTGTCCTTCCGGATGGGCCTCTTAAGGCCGGGACCTGCGGCTGTATAGATGTCGGCGGACGGTCAAAGCCGCTCCGCGCTCGACACCACGTCGGCAGCCCGAAGGGCGGCCAGGATCCGCATCAGATGCTGCACGTCGTGAACTTCGATGTCGAGATGGAAGGTGTGGAAGCTGCCGTCGCGGCTCGCCTGCTCCATCGACACGATGTTGGCACCGTGGCGGCCGAGAATGCCCGCGATGACGGCCAGCGAGCCCGGCTCGTTCTTGATGACGACGCACAGCCGAGCGGTGCCGCCGTCCGATTCGTCGCCCCAGGCGAGGTCGAGCCAGTCGGCGTCGACCCCGTCGGCGAGGCTGTCGCAGCCGATGACGTGGACCTCGATCTCGGTCCCTTCGCGCCTCAGCCCGACGATCCGGTCGCCCGGGATCGGATGGCAGCATTCGGCGAGCTGGAAGGCGACGCCCGGGGTCAGGCCCTTGATCGAGATGGCCGTGCGCTGCGGCGGCGGCTTGACGCCTTCCTTGCCGGTCGAGCCGGGGATCAGAGCCTCCATCACGGCGATGTCGCTGACCCGCTTCAGGGCGATCGCCTCCATCAGGGCGGCGTCGTCGTGATAATGGAGCCGCTTCAGAGCCTCGGTGATCGCCTCCCAGCCGAGCGGCTGGGCCAGGCGCTGCACGATCTCGTCGAAGATCTTGCGGCCGAGCTGGACCGTCTCCTCGCGCTCCTTCGATTTGACGAAGCGCCGGATCTTGGCCCGAGCCTTGCCGGTGACGACGAAGCTCAGCCAGCCGGGCTGCGGATGCTGGGCCTTGGAGACGAGGATCTCGACCTGGTCGCCATTCTCGAGCGGCGTGCGTAGCGGCATCACCCGGCCGTTGATCTTGGCGCCGACGGTCTGGTCGCCGAGATCGGTATGGACGGCGTAGGCGAAATCGACGGGAGTGGCGCCCTTGGGGAGCTGGATCAGCTCGCCTTTTGGGGTGAAGGTTAAGATCCGGTCCTGGTACATCGCCATTCGAGTGTGCTCGAGAAGCTCCTCGGCGGTTGCCGCATGCTCGAGGATCTCGAGCAGGTCGTCGATCCAGGGATGCTGCGCCGCCGAGTCCTCGTCGCCGCCCTGCTTGTAGGCCCAGTGGGCAGCGAGACCGTGCTCGGCGGTGGCATGCATCTCGCGGGTGCGGATCTGGATCTCGATCCGCATCTGCTCGTCGTGGATGACGGTGGTGTGGAGCGAGCGATAGCCGTTGCGCTTGGGAGTCGAGATGAAATCCTTGAAGCGCCCCGGCACCACCGGCCAGCGCTGGTGGATGAGCCCGAGGGTGCGGTAGCAATCCTCCACCGTCTCGACGACCGCGCGGAAGGCCATGACGTCGGAGAGCTGTTCGAAGCTGACGTGGCGCTCGGCCATCTTGCGCCAGATGGAGAAGGGATGCTTCTCGCGGCCCTGGACCTCGGCTTCGACTCCGTTCGCTTCGAGGTGCGCGCGAATGCCGCGCCCGATCCGGGAGATGAGGTCGCCCTCGCCCTTATGGAGCTGCTCGAGGCGGCGGGAGATGGAGGCGTAGGCGTCGGGCTCGAGCTCGCGGAAGGCGAGGGTCTGCATCTCCTGCATGAACTCGTACATCCCGATCCGCTCGGCGAGCGGCGCATAGATGTCCATCGTCTCGCGCGCGATCCGCTTCCTCTTCTCCTCGCTGGCGATGAAGTGGAGGGTGCGCATGTTGTGGAGCCGGTCGGCGAGCTTGACCAGAAGCACCCTGATGTCGCCCGACATCGCGAGCAGGAACTTGCGGAGGTTCTCGGCGGCCCGCTGGCTCTCGCTCTGAGCCTCGATCTTGCTGAGCTTCGTGACTCCGTCGACCAGCCGGGCGACGCTCGGCCCGAACAATCGCTCGATCTCCTCC
>DATHBY010000529.1:0-4827 GCA_035295885.1 Allosphingosinicella sp. | reverse complement strand
AGCTGCCTCTCGAAGCGCTGGCGGAACCGACGCAGGAAGAGAAGGAGGCGCTCGATTTCGTTGCCGATTTCGAGAGGTCGCCGGCCAGCGCACATCTTGAGGCGACCGCACGCCTCGGCAGCAAGAAGCTCCCCCGGCCGCTGCGCCCTCTGAAGCGGCCGAACGTGGGTCCGTGCGCCATGGAGATCGGTAAAAATGTGTGGCTGCCCCTCGATTGCGGACAATTCTTCCTGCCGGACCAGCCGTTCGCCGGACGCGATGTCATCTACGTGCACGGCCTCGCTACCGCACATCTCGCCAAGTGGCTCGCGCTCGATCCCCGGGCGCGACGCAGATGGCCGAACGATCAGGAGGAATTTCTCGGCGCAAACGGTTACTTCCGCCAATATGCCAACGACTATTGGCACGACCACATTCGCGAGAACCTGTACAATCCGGCCGATCATAACGATCCGGTCGCGGGCTACGAATGGCGCGCGGAGCAGGAATCACCGCAATACCGGCCCAAGGCGAACCGCTATCTCGTCGTCGCCTGGTCTTCCAACCAGACGATCGAGTTCGCCCAGCACGCCATCCTCACTCAGATCGCGCTTGCGATGAGCACGGGCCGAAACGTCGTCACGCCGCCGCGATACTCCCGGCATCACCGGGTCCCGTTCTGCGCCAATGGATGCATCGTTATCAGCCACTCCGCAGGCGCGGCCGTGTTCAGCAGCGCCATGGGTCGGGCGGCCCGCGGCGACTTCGGCTCCGGCGGGAAGAGGATTCCGGGGCGCATCCGGGCGCACGTATCGTTCGAAGGAGCCATATCGGGAAGCCGGCTCGCCTCGCTGGCCATGGCGGTGGGCCTGACGACCGGTCCCGCGCCGGCGGCGGCGGGGACTGTCTGCCCGATCGCCGCCGTGGTGTTCGCCACGCCCAATGCCTGCATCCTCTCTACGGGCTTCGTGGCCAACACGATCCTGCGCGATCTCATGCCACACGTCACCCAGCGCGTCTGGGGACCCCATATAGGCCGCTCGCCAGTGCCCACGCTGACGGTCGCGGGCGGGCACCCGAGCGGCAATCACCTGCAGGGGGCCACGAAGATCCTGCTTCCGGGGCTGGACGACGGCGTCGTCAGCATGAACTCCGCCTGCGGCAATCCCCAGCTGGTAGCGCCGGTCGTGATGCCGCCGAGCGGCGCTCCGGTGACGAGCAGGGTGAAGGCATTCGATATGGGCGTGAACGCCATCCGGGCGACCAAAAACTATCTGAGTCACCGCGACCTGCAGGCGATAGCGCTGTCGGAGAATTACTTCGCTTCGGCCTGCACGCCCTATCGATCGCCCACCGGAATGGTGATGCCGCTCGAATCGTCGCTGGCGGGGACTCCCTACGACGCTCGGCGGCGCTACCGCAACCACTTCTCCTTTATCCAGGGCTCGATCGACCATTCCCACGACGGTGGCGGCGACGAGGCCAATCCGTGGCCGTCGAAGCTCAACCTCCCCGCCGGCGATGCGCGGCCGTACCGCCCGTCCTACGGAGCGGCCAACCGAGAGGAGACGAGCGCCATCACCGATCTCGGGATTTTCGCCAAGGGGGCCGACGGCACATACCTTGTCCATCCTTCCTTCAGCGATGAAATGCGAGAATATATTCGGGGCAAAAAGATACCCTTCACCAGGAAGTGGCTATGGAAGCGAACCTACCACCTGCTGCGCAACTGGCACAAGAAAAGCAGTTCCCATTTCGTGTATGAGTTCGTCGGGCGCCGGTGAGGCGAAAGACCCTGCGCGCGCCCGGATGGAAAGCTGGTGGGCCCGGGAGGATTCGAACCCCCAACCTAGCCGTTATGAGCGGCCGGCTCTACCATTGAGCTACAGGCCCGTAACTCCAGCTTTGCTCAATTTGCCGGATAAGGAACGGGTGCGGCGATGGCAAGACGGGTCGGCTCGCGCGGCCTACCGTCAGGCGGCCTTCGCGGCGGCGATCGTCTCCTCGATCGAGGCGGGCGCGATGCCTTCGCGCTCGAAGAAGTCGAACATGCCCTCCCACCAGGCGTGGAAGGCTCGCAGATCCTCGGCGGTGCGGACGAACGGGGTGTGGCCGGGCTCGACCGAGGGCGAATGGAATGAGAGGCTGAACCAGCGCACCCCGTCGGCGATCAGCGCCCGGGCGGCGGCCAGAGCTTCCTCGAGCGGCACTCCTTCCGGAGTGAGGGGGACCCGATTGAGCAGTCCGGTGCGGTAGAGCAGGCCGCGCCCGCGCGGAAGCCGGGACGCGGCCCGGAAGACCGCGCCGCCCATATTGCGAAGATGGCCCACATAAGCGGTGCTGAGCGGAAGCTCGAGCAGGTCGCCGCCGCCGACGCGGAAGGGAAAAGGCCGGATCCGCGAAAAATCGGGGCCGCCCTCGTCGCTGTAATCGTGAAGGGCGCGGACCGAGACGTCCGCCTCATAGCCCGCTTCGGCAAGCAGCCTGGCGGTGTTCGCTCCGACGCCATAGCGTCCCGCACGGTAGACGATGGGCCGGCGGCCGAAAGCCGATGCGATCGCCGCGGTCAGATTCTCGATCTTGGCTTGCTCCAGAGGAATTGGAAGATTGCCGACGAAGCTATTGAAAGTATTCACTTCCTCTTCATGAGGCGGGTTCACCCAGGGATGCAATTGAGTGCCGACCGAAATCTCGTCCCGCTCGAGCCATTCGCGCAGCATCGCGACCGACTTCGGATCGGTGGCGATCGGATGGTCGACCAGGTGGACGCATTTGACTCCCCGCCGGCGGAAGCGCTCCTGCAGGTCCGGCATGGCGGCCATGTGGGTGGTGGAGCGGTTGTCCCGGCTTCGGGGCTTCCCCCAGTCGAATTCCTCCTCGGTGTCGCTGAACACGGTGAAACGGCGGCCGAAACTTTCGGGGAACGCGATATAGTCATTCGCCCGCGGCTGGCGATTGAGACGGTGCGCCCGCCGGTCCGATGAGTTCCGCGGAGCCACCCCCTCCTAACCGTTACGGCCGGACGAGCGTTCCGCCGGCTCGAGCGGCGGCAGATAGAGGAAGAAGCGGGCCGCGCCGATCTGAAGAGCGCCGCCGACCGCCTCGGCGAGGTTGCGGACCAGCCTCAGGGCGAAGCCGAGGCCGAGCGCCGGCGCTCCGGGCCAGTCGCCGTCGGGGCTGTAGCCGGGATCGAGCAGGGCGCTTTCGTCCAGCCCCTCGATCGCCTTGGGGCGGTCGATCGACAGGCAGAGCATCTTGCGAGCGCCGTCCTGGCCCATCGCCATGGTCGCGGTGATCGTCTCGCCCTCGCCGGCAAGGCCGATGGTGGCGGCGAGCATCCGGGCGAACATCCGCTCGGCGGCGTCGAGCTCGACCTTGGCGTCGGGAAGGTCGCGCTCGATCTCGATGACGATCCGGCTGCCGCGCTGGCGGGCGACCCGCTCATAGGCGTCGTGGAGCCGGCAGAGCAAGGCGACGGCGTCGACCGAGCTCTCGGCGAGCTGGAGGCGCTGGGTCTCGATCCGGGCGGCAGTATCGAGATCGTCGACCGCCGAGAGCAGCCGCCGGGCCTGGTCCATGATGTCGGAGGCGCGCGAGCGGTAGCTCAAGGCCGCCGGGCCCATATACTGGCCGTCGATCATCTCTGCGAAGCCGATGATGGCGTTGAGCGGGGTGCGCAGCTCGTGGATCAGCTGGCGCAGCGAATCGGCCGGGAGATCGGTTCCGAACAGCCCGGCCGGAGCCTCCGCCGGAACTCCGCCATGGGCGACCTCGTCGAGCCTCGGCCGCCGGGCGCTGCCGCGATAGCCGAGAAAATTGCCCTGGGCCGAGTCGAAGAAGGGAACTCCCGAAATCCGCCAGTCGCCCGAGGCGGCGCCGCCGCCGGGGACGCTGAAGCGGGCGTCGCGGAAGGGCGCCCTCTTCTCGAAGTCGCCGGCCGCCTGGCCGTCCACGCCATACTGGCCGCGCTCGGCGATCGAGGCGATGCTCTGGCCGACCAGCGGGCCGCGCGGGGCGCCCTCCACCCAAAGGATCACCCCGTCCGGGCCGGTCTCCCACTGGAACTCCTCGACCGGCGCCGGCTCGATCGCCGCGGCGGCCCCTGCCGCCTCGCGGCGGCGGCGGAAATTCTCGATTCGGGTGACGAGGTCGCGGATCTGCGCCTCGCTCCGCTCCGCCGCCGGGGTGAGGCTCTGCTCCGGCGCGGCGGCGACGTCCCCGCCCAGCGCGAAATCGCCGGCGCCGAACGCGGCGAGGGCGTGCACCACGTCCGGCGGCAGGTCGCGGCGGTGGCGAAGCATTCCCCGAGCCACCGGGCCGAGGCGAGGCAGGAGCTCGAGCCAGGTGCCGGAATCGAGGCGGGCCTCGGCGAGCACCGGCGCCGCGACGGCGGGCGAGTCGTCGGCGAACAAAGCGAGCGCTGCCGGGCTGATGCGCCGTCCCGCGAGGGTACGGGCGGCCTCCCCCCGGATATCCGCGGGAACCCGCTTCCTGTTCTCGCCCAGCCAGGCGAGGGCCTCGGCCTGCATATCGCTCTCGGAGCGGCCCTGGGCGACCAGGTCGACGAGCTGGCGCCACTTGGCGGCGAGTGCGGAAGGCCCCGCCTCGCTTTGCCTCAGCACCGTCGCGATCATGTCGTCGAAACGCAAGCGGCCAGCCCTTCGCGAACGGGCCGAATGCCGGCCCCTGCTAATCGTTAACGCCGCCTCCCGGCGAGCGGAAGGGGGCCGTTTGAAAGCCGTCGCAATATGGGACGGGGGTGTTTCCCGGCGCAGGCCCGGACCCGGTCCTTCGGCGGTCGCGCTGGGCTCCGGCCTGCGCCGGGGAGCAGCAAAGAAAAGGGGCGCC
>DATHBY010000528.1:0-3777 GCA_035295885.1 Allosphingosinicella sp. | reverse complement strand
CTTGCGCCTCGTCGACCGGGGGGCGGAGCTGGTCAGCGACGATTATACCGAGCTCAGGTGCGTGGGCGAAAGCCTGCTGGCGAGGGCTCCGGACGCGATCGCCGGCAAGATCGAGGTTCGCGGAGTGGGCATAGTCGAGCTGGAGCCGGCAGCGGACGTTCCGGTCTGCCTCTATGCGGACCTCGATGCCCCCGCCGAGCGGTTGCCCGAGGCCGCGACGATCCGGCTCACGGGACGGGACATCCCGCTGGTCGCGCTCGCGGCGCTTGAGCCTTCGGCGCCGCTCAAGCTAGAATATGCGCTCGTGCGCTTCGGACTTCCACTTTGACCGCCGGCCCGGCCCCGCAGCGGATCCTTCTCGTCACCGGCCTGTCCGGCGCCGGCAAGTCGACCGCGCTGAGGACTCTCGAGGACCTTGGATGGGAGGTGGTCGACAATCTGCCTTTGTCGCTGCTCGAGGAGCTGCTCGAGACTCCGCTCGGCAAGGGCAGCTCGAGGCGGCGGCGGCCGCTCGCTTTGGGGGTCGACAGCCGAACCCGCGATTTCGACGCCAACCGAATCGTCCAGCAGATCAAGGCGCTTGCGAGCGAGCATCGGGTGCCGGTCGAGACCCTCTATTTCGACTGCGCCGGATCGGAGCTCATTCGCCGCTATTCGGAGACCCGCCGCCGCCATCCGCTCGCTCCGGACCGCCCCGCCACCGACGGCATCGCCGCCGAGCGCGAGCTGATGGAGCCGCTGCGAAGGTGGGCCGACCATGTCATCGACACGACCGATACCTTGCCCAACGCGCTCCAGCAGCAGATCCGACAGCGCTTCAGCTCCGGCACCGTCGCCCCGACCCTGTCGATCATGTCGTTCGGCTTCGCCCGCGGAATCCCGCGCAACGCCGACAACGTGTTCGACCTGCGCTTCCTTCGCAACCCCTATTGGGTCGACGAACTGCGCGACCTCACCGGCCTCGATCCCGCCGTCGGCGCCTATGTCGCCGGGGACGAGGGTTATGACGAAGCGCTGGCCCGGATCGAGGACCTGCTCGTCGTCCTCCTCCCCCGCTACGGCTCGGAAGGAAAATCCTATGTCACGATCGCCTTCGGCTGTACCGGAGGGCGACACCGGAGCGTGCACGTCGCCGAGCGCGTCGCTGCCCGGTTGCGCGGGGCGGGATTTTCGCCCACGGTCGAGCATCGCGACCTCGCCTCGCCGCCGCGCGAGGGGGTCGAAGGCGGCGGCGGCGGGGGCAGGCCGCAGGATTGGGAAGTCTGATGATTGGTCTGGTTTTGGTGACCCACGGCCGGCTGGCGGCTGAGTTCGTTCGGGCGATGGAGCATGTCGTGGGGCCGCAGGAGCGGATCGAATCGATCTGCATCGGCCCCGACGACGATATGGAAGGCCGCCGCAACGACATCGCCGACGCGATCGCCAAGGTCGACAACGGCAGCGGGGTCATCATCCTCACCGACCTGTTCGGGGGCACTCCGTCCAACCTCGCGATCTCGCTGATGAAGTCGGAGAAGGTCGAGGTCATCGCCGGGGTCAACCTGCCGATGCTGATCCGGCTCGAGGGCGCCCGCAAGCTGCTCGACGTCAAGGCCGCGGTCGCCGCCGCCCGCGAGGCCGGGCGCAAGTACATCTCGGTCGCCTCGGAGATCCTCGGGGAGACCGTCTGAGCGTGGCCAGCCGGACGGTCGAGATGAAGAACCGGCGCGGCCTCCACGCCCGGGCCAGCGCCCGCTTCGTCACCCTCGCCGCCGGCCTTCCGGCCGCCGTCGAGGTCGAGAAGGACGGCAGCCGGGTGTGCGGCACCTCGATCATGGGCCTGATGATGCTCGGCGCCGCGATGGGCGATTCGATCACCATCCACGCCGAGGGCGAGGGCGCGGACGACTCATTGGAGGCGCTGGTGGCGCTGGTCGAGGACCGATTCGGGGAGGAGTGACTCGAAGCGGCGTCATGCCTGCGAAGGCTGGCATCCGTTCGGACTTCGTGCCACGCGCAGCTTCAGCATGGACCCCAGCCTTCGCCGGGGTGACGGTGGAGACCGAATGCCCCGCCAGATCACCGCTTTCTCCAACCCCCTCGTCAAGGACGTGCGCGCGCTTCGCGAGAAGAAGGGGCGGCGGCGGCAAGGGATGTTCCTGGCCGAGGGGCTCCGGATCCTCACCGAGGCTCGGGAGGCGGGCAGGCTGCCGGCGATCCTGTTCTATGCCGAGGGGACTTCGCACCCGCTGCTCGACGCTCTGATCGCGGAGGTCGAGGCCGCGCATGGCGACGTGATCGAGACCAGTGCCGACATCCTCCACAAGCTCTCCGGCAAGGAGAATCCGCAGACCGTCCTTGGAGTGTATCGCAGCTTCGACACGAGCCTCGGGCGGATCGACCGGAGCGCCGCGCCCTTGTGGTTCGTCGCCCAGGCGCTTCGCGATCCCGGCAATCTCGGCACCATGTTGCGAACCGGCGACGCGGTCGGGGCCGGCGGCCTGATCCTGGTCGACGACTGCGTCGACCCCTTCTCGACCGAGGCGGTGCGAGCCTCGATGGGGGCGCTGTTCACTCAGAGGATCGCGGCGGCGCCATGGGACGTTTTCCTGAACTGGCTGCGCGGCGGCGAAGGCCAGCTGATCGGCACCAGCCTCAGGGCCGAGCTCGACTATCAGGCGCCGCGCTACGAAAAGCTCGCTTTCCTCCTCGTCGGCAACGAGGCGCAGGGCCTGCCCGAAGCCTATGAGGCCGAGTGCGACCTGCTCGTCAAAATGCCGATGCACGGCAAGGCCGACAGCCTCAACGCGGCTGTCGCCACTGCCGTGATGGCCTATGAGGTGATCAACCAGTGGCGGCGCGGCTAGCTCCTCCCGGGCATTCGGGACATGCCGCTATTCGGCGGCCTCGGCGCTGCCTTCCTCAATCCCCTCGATCAGGACGGGACGCGGCCTCTCGCCGGCCCTGGCAAGGGCTTCCACGGCGGGAACATCCTCGAGCTCGCGAGCACCGGTCTCGATATTGAGCTCCCTGAATTTGCGTCCGGTCGAGACGAGACGGCTGTTGAACGAGTTGGTGAAGGTGTTGAAATTGGTGACTGCGCTGTTGAGCCCGGTCCCCACCCGGCGCAAATCCTCGCCGACCTTGGCGAGCCTGTCGTACAGCTCCTTGCCTAGCAGAGCGATGTCGCGCGCATTCCGGGCCAGCGCCTCCTGCTGCCAGACCGAGGCCACCGAGCGGGCGATGGCGATCAGGTTGGTCGGAGTCGCCAGAAGCACCTTCTTGTCGAAGGCGAAGTCCCACAGCGTCGGATCGTGCTCCAGAGCGGCGGAGAGGAAATGCTCGCCCGGGACGAACATGATCACATAATCCGGGCTCTTGCCGAACTGGGTTTGATAAGCCTTGTTGCCGAGCGCGTTGACATGCGCCCGCATCGCCGCCGCATGACCGGCGAGGCCGATCCGGCGCTCCGCCTCGTCGACGGCGCCGAAGGCATCCTGATAGGCGTTGAGCGACACCTTCGCATCGATGATGAGGGTCCGGCCGCCGGGAATGCGGATGATGACGTCGGGCCGAAGGCGGCCGTCCTCGCCTTCGACGCTGACTTCGGTCTGGAAGTCGCAATTTTCGGTAAGGCCGCAGGTCTCCAATACGTTCTTCAACTGCTGCTCACCCCAGCGCCCCCGCGACTTGGGAGCGTTGCGCAGGGAGTTGACCAGCTTCGCCGCTTCGCTGCTCACTTTCTCCTGGCCGACGCGCATCGACTAGATCAGGCCGACCAGATTGCCGAAGGCGTCG
>DATHBY010000527.1:0-1947 GCA_035295885.1 Allosphingosinicella sp. | reverse complement strand
GCCAGTACGATCACCTCCCCGAGGCTGCCTTCTACATGGTCGGCACCATCGAGGAAGCGGTCGAGAAGGCCCAGCGCCTCGCGGCCGAAGCGGCGTAAGCTAAGATCAGAGGTTTCGAATTAGACATGTAATGAGTAAGGTCCGAGGAACTATCACGGCTGTCACCCCAGGGGCTGATCGGTTCGTCATTGAGACAAGCCTCGGACTCTCATTATGCAAATGGTACGGCGGAAGTATCATGATCGAGCAAGGTGATGCAGTTGAAGGAGATTTGCACTCCTTTGGATGCATGACCTCAAGCTTCTCGATCAGAATGACATAGTACGTGCTTGGATCGCCGACTTCTCTGTGAGTAAGCAACAGGCAGAGGCTTTCCTCCGAGGAAAAAGCTAAGATGGCTACCTTCACTTTCGAACTCGTCTCTCCCGAGCGCGTGCTGTTCTCCGGCGCCGTCGATGCGGTCGTGCTGCCCGCGAGCGAAGGCGACATGACGGTTCTGGCCGGCCATGCGCCGACCATGACGGCCCTCAAGACCGGCTTTCTGGTGATCACGGACAGGCCCGGCAACGGCCGGCGCATTCTGGTCCGCGGCGGCTTCGCCGACGTGAACCAGAGCGGCCTCACGGTGCTGGCCGAGCGCGCCCTTCCGGCCGAGGAGCTGACCCAGGAGATCCTCGACCACGAGATCCTGCAGGCCGAGATGGCCTACGACGCCACCAACGACTCGGCCGCAAGGCACGCGGCGGAAGCGGCGGTCGCGCAGTTGCGCGAGGCCAAGGCGGCCCTGAACTTCTGATCCGAACAACCCGGCCCCGCGCCGGGTTTTCTTTTTATGGACCGGACTGCGCCCCTCATCCTGACGCTTGCCCTCGACGAGCGCTCATGCGCCTTCTTCGAGGCCGAGAGGCGGCGCTCCTTTCCGCCCGAGCGCAACCTCATCCCGGCCCATCTCACCCTGTTCCACAAGCTGCCCGGCGAGCATTTCGATTCCATCGCGCGCGACATCGCCGCCCTGGCTTCGGCGCAGCGGCCCTTCCCGCTCCAGGTGACGGGCCTGCGCTCCCTCGGGCGAGGGGTCGCCTACACGCTCCTCTCCCCGGAGCTGGCCTCCCTGCGCCAAGGTCTTGCCCAACGATGGCAGGCTTGGCTCGGCCCCCAGGACCGGCAGAAGCACCAGCCGCACGTGACGGTGCAGAACAAGGTCGAACCGCAGGACGCGAAGGCGCTGCTCTCGGAGCTCACGAACAGCTTCGAGCCGTTCATCGCGACGGGCATGGGCCTGGACCTGTGGTGGTACCGCGGCGGGCCCTGGGAGAAGGCGAGAGGCTTTCCGTTCGCTTGTCCCTGAGTGGTGAGAAGGCCGGACATGTCATCCCACTGGCCCTTCGGACCGGACCGGCAAGCCGCAGGCGAGGGAAGGGGATCGTCTTCAGGATCAAGCGCCTCCTTCCCTCCCCCTTGCGGGGAGGGATTGAGGGTGGGGGTCGTAGGGTCAAAGCTCTCCACTCAGATGAAAAGATCGAAGGCTGCTACAGCGCCTCACTCTCTGACCCCCTCACCCAGCCTTACCACCCCCACCCCTACCTCTCCCCGCAAGGGGGAGGGGAAAGGCGCGTGTCATCCCGGGGCCGCGCAGCGGAGCCCGGGATCCATAACCGCTGACGGTGGGTGATAAGGCACAGCGGATGCCCCCACGCTCCCCCGGTCATCAACGTGCTTATGAAACCCGCCCGCGCCGGGACGACGGCAATGAGGATGACGGGGATGCACGGATTGCGTCCCTTGCTCCGCCTCCGCAACCGACACGAGAAACGAAAAGGACATTCCATGCCCAATGCAAGACGGGGCGAGGTGGCGCTGCAGCTGGGCGACCGGCGCTACACCCTCTGCCTGACCCTCGGCGCGCTCGCGGAGCTGGAGGAGGCTTTCGGCGTCGGGGACCTGATG
>DATHBY010000526.1:0-6214 GCA_035295885.1 Allosphingosinicella sp. | reverse complement strand
CGAGAAGGGGGCGGACAGGCGCTTTTCTGGTCGCGCCGTCCGCCCCTCTTCCTTCAAAGTCCCGGAGCGCTACCCGTCAGCCTTGGCGACTTCCCTGTCGGTGAAAAGCTGCTGCAGCTCGCCCGCTTCGAACATCTCCATCATGATGTCCGAGCCGCCGACGAATTCGCCCTTGACGTAGAGCTGGGGCACGGTCGGCCAGTCCGAATAGTCCTTCACGCCCTGGCGGATCTCCGGGTCCTGGAGGACATCGACCGTCTCGAAGCCCACTCCGAGATGGTCGAGGATGGCGACCGCGCGGCTGGAGAAGCCGCATTGCGGGAAGAGCGCCGTGCCCTTCATGAACAGGACGACGTCGTTCCCGTGGACGATCTCGTCGATTCGATTCTTGGTGTCGGACATGGGGATTTCCTCAATCGGGGGTCGCGGTGGAGAGCTGGAGCGCGTGCAGGGCCCCGCCCATCCGGCCGCCGAGCGCTTCGTAGACTCGCTGGTGCTGACGGACGCGCGGCAGGCCCCGGAAACTTTCCGCGACCACCCGGGCGGCATAGTGGTCGCCATCGCCGGCGAGATCGGTGATCTCGACCCGGGCATCGGGGATGCCCTCGCGGATCAAGGCCTCGATCTCTTCGGCCGCCATCGCCATCAGCCCTGCGACTCCATCAGCTGGCGGCGCGCCTCGACAGTCTTGTGCTCGAGCGCCTCGCGGATCCGGGCCTCGTCGCAATCGACTCCGGCCGAGGTGAGGTCGCCGACCAGCTTGCGGATCACATCCTCGTCGCCCGCTTCCTCGAAGTCGGCCCGGATGACGTCGCTCGCGTAGGCGTCGGATTCCGCCTGGCTGAGGCCCATCAGTCCGGCCGCCCACTGCCCCAGCAGCTTGTTGCGCCGAGCCACGATCCGGAACTGCATGTCCTGATCGCGGGCATATTTGGTCTCGAAGGCCCGTTCGCGGTCGTCGAAAGTGCTCATGACGCTCCCTTGTTCTGATTGCGAGTCAGATAGGCGGGCGGGAGGTTGGGTGCAACGCTATCTGCCTCCCCATCGTCAGATGGGGAGGGGATCAATCCATCGTCACCACGAGCTTGCCCACCGCCTTCCTCGCCGCCATGTGCGCGATCGCCTCGCCCCCCTGCTCCAGCGGCCAGGTCCGGCTGACCTTCGGGGCGATCTTCCCCTCGCGCCACAGGCGGAAGAGAGTGTCGACATGAGCGGCGTTCGCCTTCGGGTCACGAGCCGCGAAGGCGCCCCAGAAGACTCCGCGGACGTCGCAGCTCTTCAGGAGGGTGAGGTTGAGCGGAAGCCTCGGGATTCCGGCCGGGAAGCCGACGACGAGATAGCGGCCCGCCCAGGCGATCGAGCGAAGCGCCGGCTCGGTATAATCCCCGCCCACCGGGTCGTAGACCAGGTCGGCCCCGCTGGGACCGACCGCTTCCTTGAACATCTGGCCGAGCGCCTTCGACCCGTCCTTGTCGAACGGCCCGGACGGGTAGACGATCGTCGAGTCGGCGCCGGCCTGCCTGGCGACTTCCGCTTTCTCCTCCGAGGAGACGGCGGCGACGACCCGGCCGCCATAGGCCTTGCCGAGCTCGACCGCCGCGAGGCCGACCCCGCCCGCCGCTCCGAGGACGAGCAGGGTCTCGCCCGACTTCAGCCGGCCGCGGTCGAGCAAGGCGTGGATCGAGGTCGCGTAGGTGAGGATCAGGGCGGAGCCCTCCTCGAAGCTGCGCTCGGGCGGGAGCGGCACCGCCTGCGCGGTGGAGACGAGCACCTTCTCGGCGAGGCCGCCATGGCCGATCATCGCGATCAGCCGGTCGCCCTCGGACCAGCCGGAGACCCCCTCCCCGACCGCCTCGACGGTGCCGGCGACCTCCCCGCCGGGAGCGAAGGGCCGCGGCGGCCTGAACTGATATTTGTCCTCGATCATCAGCACGTCGGGATAGTTGATCGCGCAGGCCCGCACCCGGACGAGCAGCTGGCCGGGACCCGGCTCCGGGTCCGCAAGCTCGGTGAGGGCGAGAGTCTCCGGCCCGCCGACCGCATTCGAGAGCAGCGCCCTCACTGCGCGGCCCTGGGGAAGGCCGGCAGCTTGGCGACGTCGGCCGGCTCGTGCTGGATGATCGTCTTCGCCTTGAGGTTCCTGGCGATGCGTTCGTAACGGTCCATCGAGGCGAGCGTGTCGGCCCGGTCGTGGTTGAACGGCGGAACGCCGCGATTGGCGACCTGCTCGGTGAAATGATAGAGGTCGCCGGACAGCAGGACCGGTCCGGAAGCGAGGCGGACGAGAAGGCTGTAATGGCCGGGCGTGTGGCCGGGCATGTCCAGCATCATTACCCGCCCGTCGTGGAAGATATCGACGTCGCCGCGCGCTTCGACCAACGGGGCGCCGCCTTCGAGCCACGGCTTCAGCCGCTGGGGCTGGATGAAACCGCCCTTCTCGGTCTTCAGCACCTGCAGGTCGCCGGCACCGATCACCAGCTTCGCCTTTGGGAAGTCGGCGGCCTGGCCGAGATGGTCGAGATGATAATGGCTGATGCCGATGATCTCGATCTGCCCGGGCTTCACCCCGATCCTCGCCAGCTGGTCCACGATCCGGGACTTGAGCGACATGTTTTGGGCCGGCGAACTGACCGGATTGCCGACCATCTCGCCGGGCAGCCCCGTGTCCCACAACATGTAGCGGTCGCCGTGGCGGATCAGATAGCAGCTGTCGGTGATCCGCTTCGGCCCCGGCTTGTACTGATAGGTGTCGGAAAAGTAGGCGTTGAAGTCGGCGATGAGGAAATCGCCGCAGTCCAGCCGCCACAGCGACAGCGGCGCCGGTGCCTTCGGCGGCGCCGGGGCCTGCATTCCCGTAAGCGCCAGCCAGCCCGCCGCTATCGTCGCCATCCGCTTCAGCATGTCGTCTCTTCCCCTGTCGGTTCCTTGGGAGAGACATAGGAGGGATCGTGGACGAAGGGCAATTGCCCGCCTTGCCCCATTGCCCGAAGCACGGCTTCGAAATCGGTACGGGCGCGAAAGCCGAGCCGAGCCTCGGCTGCGGCCGGAACGTAGACCCGGTCGATCCGCGCCGGCAGCCGCCAGCCGACCCGGGCGTATAGGCCGGCCGCCTCCGGGAAACGGCGCTTCACCACCGCAGCGGCATCGTTCGCCAGCTCTTCGCAATCCTCGGCAGCGAAGGGCGGCGGAGCGGAGACGATGAAGGTGCCCAGGCCGAGCTCCGGCGCCTTCGCGAGCGCCGCCAGATGTGCCTCGGCGGCGTCCTCGACGGTGAGGCGCCGGTTGAGGAACTCGTTCGCCTTGATGTTGGGGCCGCTCAGCTCGCGGTGGGTGTCGTCCTCCTCCGGGAAGAAGCGCGAGGTCCGAAGGATGCAGACGGCAAGGCCGTGCTCCCGGTGGGCCAGCCGGCAGAGCTGCTCGGCGGCGTGCTTGGTCACTCCGTAGATGTTGCGCGGCTCGAGCGGCCCATAGGCCTCGTCCATCCAGAGCGCCCGATCGAAGGCGCCGCTCCGAAGCGCCTCCGAAACCATCAAGGAAGTGGTCGAAGTGAACACGAACCGGTCGTTGCCTGCCGCCGCGGCCGCCTCCAGCAGGTTGAGAGTGCCGGTGACGTTGACCTCGACGAAGGCCGGGCCGGGTAGCGGGCGATGTCCGGCTTGTGCAGCGCGCCGGCGTGGATGACCGCCTCGATTGCGCGATCGGCGAAGATCCGGTCGATCAGGGCGCGATCGGCGACCGACCCCAGGAGGTCGGTATCGGCGCCGGGCGCGACGTCGAGGCCGGTGACGTGATGGCCTTCGGCGCGCAGACGCGGCACCAGGAACCGGCCGAGCCAGCCCGACGATCCGGTTAGAAGTATTCGCATTGGCCGTCATTGCGAGGAGCGGAGCGACGAAGCAATCCAGGATCCGGCGCCGGAGCCGCTGGATTGCATCGCTTCGCTCGCAATGACGGCGGAAGACCGTTCCCGGCCGCTACCCGTCGTATTTCGCCGTCGTCTTCGCCGCGACCTCCTCCGCAGTCACCCCCGGCGCCAGCTCGATCAGCTTGAACGGGCTTCCATGGTCCGGCCGGTGGAAGACGCACAGATCGGTGACGATCATGTCGACGACGTTCTTCCCGGTCAGCGGCAGGGTGCATTGGGGGATGAACTTGGGATCGCCGCTCTTCGAAACATGCTCCATGACGACGATGATCTTCTTGACCCCGGCGACGAGGTCCATCGCCCCGCCCATCCCCTTGACCATCTTGCCCGGGATCATCCAGTTCGCGATGTCGCCATTTTCGCCAACTTCCATCGCGCCGAGCACGGTGAGGTCGATATGGCCGCCGCGGATCATCGCGAAGCTCTGCTCGGAGCCGAAATAGGAGGAGGAATCCAGCTCGCTGATCGTCTGCTTGCCGGCGTTGATCAGGTCCGGATCGACCTCCTCCTCATAGGGGAAAGGCCCGATCCCGAGCATCCCGTTCTCGCTCTGCAGGGTCACCTCCATCCCGGCCGGGATGTTGTTTGCGACGAGAGTCGGAATTCCGATTCCGAGATTGACGTAATAGCCGTCGCGAAGCTCCTTGGCAGCGCGGGCGGCCATCTGATTGCGGTCCCAGGGCATGCCTGCTCCTATCTCCTAGCCTTGAAATATTCTGCCGCCTCGCGGGGAGGCATGGCCTGCGAAATGCTCTTCGCGCTGAGCGAGACGAAGGTCTCGACCGGCATTACCGGCGGCTCGTTCGCCAAAGCGACAAGCATGTTGTCGAGCGCCTCGGGGTAGCGCTGAAGCCGCCGCTCCATCGCCACGGCCGCCGGGGCGATTATCTTGATCCAGCTGTTTTTCCAGCCGAGCGAGTGGCGGCCGTAGCGCCTGGCCACGTACATGGCCAGCGTCGGGCTGAACCGCCGCCGGATGTTGCTGACCCTCCAGCCCACCTCCCGCACCATTCGAAGCATGACCGCGAAAGCCGGCTGGCCGATAGGCTGATCCGGGCCGGGGCTGACTCCGAACCAGCTGTCCCCCGCCGTCACCTCGACGGCTTCGAGGCGCGGGATCGCCTCGCGGATGCGCCGGGCTTGTTCAAGATCCTCGACGGAAACGTCGGGCCCGCTCAGGTAACGGCCGGCTTCAGCTTCGATCAGCCGCACCTCGTCCCATTCCCAAAAAGAACCAAGCGCACGGAATTTCACGCCGCCTCCCGCTGCCTTACGGTGCGGAACTCGATCTTCTTGTCGTAGGGGGCGCCGAGGATCATCCGCTTCACGTAGATGCTCGGGAGGTGGATGCAGTCCGGGTCGAGGCTTCCGACGGGAACGATCTCCTCGACTTCGGCGACGCAGATCCTCCCGGCGGTCGCCATCGGCTGATTGAAGTTCCTCGCGGTCTTGCGGAAGACGAGGTTGCCGGCCTCGTCCGCCTTCCAGCCCTTGATGATGGAAAGGTCGGCTCGGATGCCGCGCTCGAGCACATATTCCTCGCCGTCGAACGTCTTGGTCTCCTTGCCCTCGGCGACGATCGTGCCCACCCCCGTCTTGGTGTAGAAACCGGGGATCCCGGCGCCGCCGGCGCGGCAGCGCTCGGCGAGCGTCCCCTGCGGGCAGAATTCGACCTCGAGCTCGCCGGCCAGATATTGCCTCTCGAACTCCTTGTTCTCGCCGACATAGGAGGAGATCATCTTGCGGACCTGGCGGGTCCTGAGCAGCTTGCCCAGCCCTTCATTGTCGATCCCGGCATTGTTCGAGACGAAGGTGAGGTCCTTGACGCCGCTCTCGCGGATCGCGTCGATCAGCCGCTCGGGGATTCCGCACAGGCCGAAGCCGCCGGCGCAGATCGTCATTCCGTCGAACAGCAGCCCTTCGAGCGCCGCCGCCGCGTCTGGGTAGGTTTTGCGCATTCACCGCTCCCGGTTGGATGCCGGGCCGATAGGCTGGGCGGGCGCGGCGCGTCAAGGAAACCTGAACGAGGTTTCAATTTCAGAATTCGTCGCGTCCCAGACCCTCCCGGACCAGTACCTCGCGGACGGCGGGACGCTCCACGATGCGCGCCGAGTGCGCGATCCAATGGCGGTGCTCACTCACGTCGAGTTCCAGACGGCGCGCCCAGCGCAGGAAGGTAAGTGGGTAGGGGTCGGCGAGGCTGTAGCGCTCGCCGAGCAGCCACGGCCCCGGGGCGAGCAAGGCGTCGATCTCGCCGAACAGGGCCCGAAGGCGGGCCCGGTCTTCGGC
>DATHBY010000525.1:0-3242 GCA_035295885.1 Allosphingosinicella sp. | reverse complement strand
CATCAGCCGCTATTCCGGCATATCCGGCGGGTCCGGCGGGCAGCAGCCACCCACGGCGAACGACCAGCGCGATTTCCCGCTGGAGGAAGTGCCGAACCGCAACCTCCTCGGCTCCAACGTCAATCGGCCGCAGGACGTGCTCCTCACCCGCTTCGACGCGGCGGCCCTGGTCCCGGTCCTTCAGGGCCGCCAGCTCCTCCTCGTCCACGCCGAGCGCGCGAGCGACATCATCCAGGTGCTGGCGCTGAAGAAGGAGTTTCCCCGGCTGAGGCTGGTGCTGGTCGGAGCCACGGAGGGCTGGACCATCGCCGACCGGATCGCCGCGGCGCGGGTGCCGGTGATCGCCAACGGGCTGAACGATTTGCCCTCCACCTTCGAGCAGCTGGCGGCGACCCAGTCCAACGTCGCCCGGATGAGGGCCGCGGGGATTCCGGTCGCGCTCGGAATGATCAACGACGACGAGGCCCGGCAGGTGCGGCTCGCGAGGCAGCAGGCAGGCAACCTGGTCGCGGTCGGGCGGGTGCCCGGAGCCTCGGGCCTGAGCTGGGGCGAGGCGCTTGCGACGATCACTTCGGCTCCGGCGGAAGCGGTCGGAATGGGCGGCGAGCTCGGCTCGCTTCGGCCAGGCCGCCGGGCCGACGTCGTCATCTGGTCGGGCGACCCGTTCGAGAACAGCAGCGCCGCCGAGATCGTACTGATCGACGGAGTCCAGCAGCCGCTCGAAAATCGCCAGACCAAGCTTCGCGACCGCTACCGCACTCCGGCGGAGGGCGACCTTCCCAAGGCCTACGAACGGTGATCGGTGGCGTCATGTGCGGATTGCCGCCGGCAATCCGCAGCCATGCCCGGGGGGGATGGCGGGCATGATCGCCACGGTCAGTCTCGCGCTGGCTACGCTGGCCTTCGTCGGCACCCATCTCGCCATGTCGCATCCGCTGCGGACCCGGCTGGTGCAGAATGTGGGCGAGCAAGGGTTCCTGGCCCTCTATTCGGCCGTGGCCTTCGTCACTCTGGTCTGGATGATCCTCTCCTACCGCGCCGTCGACGAGAGCTTCCCCTTGTGGATTGCCCCCGGCTGGGCGTGGCCGGCGGCGTCCGGCGTCATGCTGGTGGCGTGCATCCTCCTGGCCGGCTCATTCTTCCGCAATCCCGCCTTTCCCCATCCGGGAGCGAAGCCCGAGGCGCCGCGCGCCGCGAGCGGAGTCTTCGCCGTGACCCGCCACCCGATGAACATGGCTTTCATCCTGTGGGCCCTGGTCCACATCGCCTTGTGGGGCGGAGTGCCCAACCTCATCGTGGCGGGCGGCATCCTCGTCCTGGCCGTGCTCGGATCGATCGGTCAGGACCACAAGAAGCTCAACGTCGTCGGCGAGCCGTGGCGGGCGTGGATGGGCCGCACCTCGTTCGTGCCGTTCGGGGCGCTGCTGACGGGCCGTGCGAAATGGGGCGCATTGCGGGAGGCCTGGCCGGCGGTGCTCATCGGCCTGCTGCTGTGGCTCGCAATCACCTGGCTGCACGCGCCCGAAGTGTCGCCGATCGCCGCGCTGACGCGCTAGACTTTGTCCTATTGTGTTGGAAGCGAGGCATTCGTCATGCCGGACTTGATCCGGCATCCACCTTCTTGCTCCACCGGGATTGAGAAAAAGGTGGACCCCGGATCAAGTCCGGGGTGACGATTCTGCTTCGGCAGGACAAAGCCTAGAGTTTGTCCTGTTGTGTTGGAAGGGAGGCATTCGTCATGCCGGACTTGATCCGGCATCCACCTTCTTCCTCCACTGGGATTGAGAAAAAGATGGACCCCGGATCAAGTCCGGGGTGACGATTCTGCTTCGGCAGGACAAAGCCTAGGAACGCGGCGAAGCCCGGGGTCCGGCCGCATGGGCCGAAGCCGGGCCGCGGCCTTCGCCGGGGGACTCGCCGGCCTCTCCCTCCTGGAGCAGTCGGTCCTGCTCGGTAAGCGGCTCCGTCTGATCGAAACCGGTTCGGCGCGCGACGGTGGAGGTGGTGGCGACGTCCATCGCGACGTTGCCCGTGGTGCGGACGATGTCGGGCAGGGTCTCGACGGCGACGAGGAGGACGAGCGGCTCGATCGGAACGCCCATGGCGATGCAGATCGGGGCGATCGAGCTGATGAAGCTGATCGAGCCGGGCAGGCTGACCGTCCCCAGGGTGGTGGTGGCTGCGACCGCGACCCCCGCCGCCATCTGCATCGGCGACAGCTCGATCCCGAACCAGTGGGCGACGTAGATGGCGACGGCCAGGTTCATCGCCGGGCCGGTGGCCCGGAACAGGGCGACGGCGAGGGGCAGGGTGACTCCGGAGGCGGCGACCGGCACTCCGAGCTTCTCGGCGCCGCGAAGCATCGCCGGAAGCGAGGCGAGCGAGGACTGGGTGCTGATCGCCACCGCATGGGCGGGGCCGACCGCCCGGGTGAAGGCGAGGAAGCCGAAGCGGCCGCCGATCATCGCCAGCGGCCAGGCCAGGAACCAGATCACCACTCCGACCGCGGAGACGATCAGGATGTAGTGAAGGAGCGCTCCGAAGGCGGAGGCACCCGCTTTGGCGCCGACGCCATAAGCCAGGGCGAAGACTCCGATCGGCGCCAGCCACAGCACCCAGTTGATGATCACCAGCATGGCGTCGGCGACCGCCCGGAAGAAGGAGGTGAGAGTCCGGCGCGGCTCCTCGGGAAGCCGGGTCATCGCGAAAGCGAAGACCGTAGTGAAGACCAGCAACGGCAGGATCTGGTCGTTGGCCGCGGCGGCGATGGGATTGGTCGGAATGAAGGAGCGGACGAATTGGGCGAAACTGGGGATCTCGCCGACCTTGTCGGCCGAAGCCGAGAGCGCCCCCTTCAGCGCCTCGCCGGCACCTGCGGGCATCGGAAAGGTCTGGAGGAGGAGGGGGGTGAAGAATGCCGAGAGGATCGCGCCGGTCCAGAGCACGATCATGAACAGGATGACGGCGCGGCCGGCGAGGCGGCCCGAGCGGGCGGCCTCGGCCGAGGCGGTGATGCCGTTGATCAGAAGCGCGACGATGAGCGGTACGATCGTCATCCTCAGCGCGTCGAGCCAGAGCCCGCCGATCGGATCGGCGATGGCGACCGCTCGGGGCGCGAAGGCGGCGTTGGCGGTGACGATGCCGAGCAGGAGCCCGACGGCAAGGGCGGCGAGGATGCGGGTGGCTTGCGACATGGGCGATGTGTAGCGGCGGGCAACGGACCCGAATAGTCCTCCCTGCGC
>DATHBY010000524.1:0-2805 GCA_035295885.1 Allosphingosinicella sp. | reverse complement strand
ACTTATTCCTACCGCCGCAACGAGAGCCGCGCCGCGATCCTGGGCCGCATGCAGGAGGCGATGCGTCAGGAGCTCGCCCGCCTCTGGCCGCGGCGCAGCCCGAACACGGTGGTTTCGACCCCGCGCGAGGCGGTGATCCTCGCCTCGATCGTCGAAAAGGAGACCGGCAAGGCCTCCGAGCGGCGGATGATCGCCGGCGTCTATTCGAACCGGCTCCGGCAGGGGATCAAGCTCGATGCCGACCCGACCGTCATCTATCCGATCACCAGGGGCAGGCCGCTGGGCCGGCGGATCCTGCGCTCGGAGCTTAATGCCAGGAATGGTTACAACACCTACGCAATGGCCGGCCTGCCGGTGGGGCCGATCGCCAATCCGGGCAAGGAATCGATCGCCGCGGTTCTGAACCCGGCGCCCACGCAGGCGCTTTACTTCGTCGCCGACGGCACCGGCGGCCACGTCTTCGCGAACACGCTCGCCGAGCACAATGCCAACGTCCAGAAATGGTTCGCGATCAGGCGGGCGAGGGGGGAGATGTAGGGCGCGCAGGGAGATGTGGGGTTCCTGTCCGCTCATCCTGAGTAGCCGCTGAGCGAAGTCGAAGCGGCGTATCGAAGGACGGTCCTTCGATAATGAACAGGTGAAACATGCCCCCGGCATGTTTCAGGATTGTCCGGGGACAATCCGACCTGTTCATCCTCGCCAGGCTCAGTCCCTACTCAGGATGAGCGGATCGGTTTCAGAGCGGCAGCCTCCTCCGCTCGATCACCGCTTCGCTCCCCGGCTTCCGGGCGCAGGCGAAGGGCTCCACGGCTACCTTCTGCGATTCCCAGCCGACCTGGATCGCCATGCGGTCGTCGACCATCATCCCGACATGGTTCTCGCAGAAGAGCAGGTCGCCGCGTTTCAGCGGAGCGTCGTCGGGCAGCGCCTCGCCAAGGGAGCGCTGCTCCTGGGTGTCGCGGGGCGCCTCGACGCCGCACAATTGCAATGCGAGCTGGACCAGCCCCGAGCAGTCGATGCCGTGGCAGGTCCGGCCGCCCGGCCGGTAGGGCGCGCCGAGCAGGCGCTGAGCCACAGCCACGGGATCCTCCTCGTGTTCGCCGACGGGGCGCAGATAGGAGAGGGGGACGAAGCCGCCTTCGAACTCGAGCGTGGCGCCGCGCACCTCCCCGTGCAGGCGCGAGCCCATCGGCAGATGGGAGAGGGTGGCGGCGAGCGGGTCCGCTCCGGCCTGGATCGGGGCCTGCGCCTCGACGACGACATGGGTCGGCTCGAGCGGCTCGGCCAGCCCGATCGCCTCGACATAGCCGACGCGGTGGTCGGCGAGGCAATAGCCCCAGGCCCAGCCGGAGGTGAGGTCGAGCACCGCGAAGCCTTCGCCGGGCAGAAGCTCGGACACGGCCCCGGCGCCGTCGGCCGGCTCCTCGAGCACCGGCGCCGGGATCATTCCGCAGGCGCGGTGCATCGGCGCCGCATAATGGGGCGCGAAGAGTCGGCCGGCGAGAGCGATGTCGGCGATGTCGCTTCGACAGGCATGGAGGCGCGGGTCGAGGCGGACCGACGGCCCGTCCAGCGAGATCCTGCGCTCAATGCTGGAGGAGGATTCCCCGTTCCTTCGACGCGCCGCGGCGGCTGGCGCCTTCCTGCTGCTCGATATTGCGTTCGAAGCGCTCAAGGAACTCCTGCCCTATGCTGGTCTGGGCGACGAATACGTTGCGGCGGTCCGCCTCATCGCGCACGCGGCGCAGATAGCCGAGCGTGCCCAGCGTATTCAAGGCGCGCGTGATCACCGGCTTGGAAACGCCCAATATGTGGGCGAGGCCGCGCACCGTGTGAGGGCCGGGGGTGAGGTAGACCAGCAGCATCAGGGCCATCTGGCGGTTGGTGAGGTCCGGCTGGCCTGACCGCACGTAGCTGATCAGCGTCTGCATCCAGCTCCTGAGAGCGCGCTCTGACACCGGCTTGTCTCCAAATTCGAAGGCGACTTGTTCCGGGTCCTAAACCAGTCAGGATGCGTTTCGTTTCGTTAAATATTGAGAATTCGACGCAAAAACCGCGCAGTCCGTCAACCGGAGTAGCGCGACGCCAGCGCCGACCAGGCGGCGCGCAGCCCGAAAGCGTCGCCGCCCTTGGGCCTTCCCGGCTTCGCCGAGCCGCGCCAGGCATAGGTGTCGAGATGGGCCCAGGGCACGCCGTCGGGCACGAATTTCTGAAGGAACAGCGCCGCCGTGACCGCCCCGGCCATGGGCGCGTCGGAGGCGTTGCCGATGTCGGCTATGTCCGAGGCGAGCATCTCCTCATACGGTCCCCACAGCGGCATCCGCCAGACGGGATCGGCAACCGCCCGGCCGCCGGCGAGCAGCGAGTCCGCGAGAGCGTCGTCATTGGCGAAAAGGGCGGGAAGGTCGGGCCCGAGCGCCACCCGCGCCGCCCCGGTCAGAGTCGCGAAGTCGAGGATCAGCTCGGGCTCGCCCTCGGCCGCTTTGGTCAGCGCGTCGCCGAGGATAAGGCGCCCCTCGGCATCCGTATTGCCGATCTCGACGGTCAGGCCCTTGCGGCTCCTCAGCACGTCGCCGGGCCGGAAGGCGGCGCCGGAGACGGAATTCTCGACCGCGGGGATGAGGAGATGGAGGCGGACGGGGAGGCGGCTCTTCATGACCAGCCGCGCCAGCGCCAGCGCGTGGGCGGCGCCGCCCATGTCCTTCTTCATCAGCCTCATTCCGGAGGAGGGCTTGATGTCGAGCCCGCCGGAATCGAAGCAGACGCCCTTGCCGACTAGGGCGATCCGGGGGTTGCGGCGGTCGC
>DATHBY010000523.1:0-29128 GCA_035295885.1 Allosphingosinicella sp. | reverse complement strand
CCCTCGGACGCCCAGTCCAGCTCCGGAAAAGGCCCAGTGAGAAAAGGCCGAGCGCTTCTGCTTGCCTCAATCGCGGCCGGGACACCGGCGCCGGTTCAGGCGTGCTCCCTTCAATGCATGACTGAGCTGTCACGGGACCAGGTCAGGTCGAAGTCCGATCGCGAGGCTGCCTACAAGGAGTCTCGGGCGGCCCTCGACGGCATTCAAGATCCTGACGCTGTCGTCACATCCGCCCTGGCCAAATATGAGCGTCAGCAGAAGGCATTTAACGACTCCATCGGATCAGTAAGGACCCTTGCTGACGGCTGGAAAGCGGTCGGGGCCGCGGCAGGGTTTCGCACGCCACTTACTGGCGCAATAACTGTGGCAGGGGACATTCTGTTCGAGCGCGGCATCGCGATAATGGAAAAGGACCGGGACCAGAAGCAGGGCGTGTTTATCGAAGAGGCGATGCAGGATTTGAGGCGAAGAGATAAAGCGGCATTTGAGGAACTGGCGTCTCTGAGCCAAGAGGATGCGAGAAGCCGTTTCTTCGGATCGAGCGAAACTGCAGGTCTGTTTCAGTCTACCAAGACCTATAGAAACCTCGACCCAAAGGCACGAGCTATAATCGCAGACGCAAAAGTTGATCTGCTCGCGGCGGCGATCCTCCGAGAACAGGACCACTCAGACCAACGACAAAACCGGACGGATGCTGAGTTGGCCACGATTTCCCAGAAGCTGGTCGCCTATGAAGAAAGGTTTGACGAGTTCGCCAAATCGACCCGCTCAGCTTTATCCGATTTGAAGGTGGGACAAGAAGGCCTACAGGATGCCTATCGTGTCCTCGGGGAGGAGGTAACGAGCAATAGCTTCCGGCTAAACTCGTTAGAAAAGGTCGCGTTTGGCCAGTTGACTCCGAAGGAGCAGGTGGAGGCGTTGCGCGGCGGGATGTTCACCTCCGTCGTCGCGAATATGAGCGCGGCGAAACGGGAAGAATTTGAGGCGGGTCTAGAGAAGGCTGCTCTCATCCAGGAAGCCCACGCATATATTTCCGATGCCAATCAGGTGGTGGACGGGATCCGCGGAATGGCCGGAGCGCTCGGGTTGAGCGAGGAACTGGCGAAGCCTCTTGCGATCGCCCAAAAGGGCCTCGCGGCAGGAGAGGTAGTGCTGGCGGCGATGGGAGGAAATCCCGTCGCTATCATCTCAGCGCTGGGTCGGGCGGGCAATTTGTTCGGCGGCGGTGAAGATCCTGTCGGCAGTCAACTATCCGCTATACGGAAGGACATTCAGCAGCTTCGCAAGGATATTTACGAGCTGCGCCAAGAGGTCTTTCAATATCATCAAGAGACTTTGAGCACTCTGGCGCGCATCTCTGACCAGATCGACGTGAACTACAGATCTTTGTACTCCCAAGGAGAGAACACCTATACTCTTCTCTCCTTGGTCGAGCGAGGGGTAAATGAGCTTTTGCTCCAGGAACTCTCTACTTGTAAAGAAGTGCTATCCGCCTGGGAAATGGGTACCAGCTACGAGTTTCGTGCGGCAACGCTGGACTCTGCATTCCGAAGTGAGATCGCAGCGTGCGACAATGGAATAAACACGCGATTCGCAACCGGCGGAATGATCACCAGCGCGGGGCTTTCGACAATCTTCTTGCCGAGGAAATCCGAGGGGCCTTCAGATCGCACCTACAGGGACGAAGTCGACAAGGCCCTCACTTTTGAGAGGAGGACGCTGGTCCCGACGCTCAGATATGCGCAACGCTATGTGTTCCCGGAGGCGATGGCTACATGCGATCGACAGGAAGCTCTTTACCTTGCCCTCACGGCTCCGGTGTTGGCCTTCGGCGAGGGGAGTGCGGCCGCTGAGCTCGTCGCGAGGGAATGCGGGCGTGGCTCGAGTGCCGGCTATCATCTTTTCACGCCTGCTGACCTGTCTCGTCTGGCTGGCGGCGAAACAGCGGTAGTGCCTGAACGGGGGCCTAAGGTACGATCCGGCCTCCTAGCTAATCTGATCTCCGGAGAGACCGTTACTCGTTACGGTGATCAGGTGTTTCGCCTGTCCGCTTTCTGGGAGTTTGCTCGCGCTGAAGGGGCTGGCTTCACGATGCGGCCGCTGGCGGAGGTGCGGCAGGGCCTTCCTCACCAGGCGATGGTAAAGCCGATAATTCAACTGCGGCGGGTGCTTGATGTCGTTAACGCCGCGATTGCACAGCAAAACCTGCTGGCTGGTGATATGCTCCTGCCAATTCTCTCGGAACATGTCTTGAACGGTCAGCAGCTGACGTTGGAACAGATGAAAGTCGTCAATACCGACAAGGAGTGCGAGACCTCCACGATCGCAGCGGGGTCTCCCGCTGAGGGGATGGCCGGTAAATATAGCTCGGCAGCCTGCGTTCTGGCTACCAATGCGTTGCTACGCCAAAACTTTATGCTGTACCATATTCGTAGGCTGCTCAAGAATCCGACCGTCGGGGCTAGGGTCAGCTACGCTACCGGCATAGACGAGCGCGACCCCAGATTTCTCAAAGCTGCCTTTAGCCAGCGGGTCCCACTCGAGTGGGCAAAATGCGCGAAGTGGGCTCAGACGGAGTCATGGTGTCTGAAGTTGCCCGCTCCCCGGGTGAGCAGAGACATGGAGAAGGATCTGGAAGTCCAGCTCAAAGACGGATCCATGCTTATCCCCCTCCCGCGATGGCACGACCTCGCGGCTTACCGCCCAGCCAACGCGAATGATTCCTTGGACCGCCTCTTGGCACTCCGGGCGAAGATCGAGGATAGGCTGACAGCATACGCAGTTTTCCCAAGCCTAACGACTGCGGAAAAGCAGCTTCTTCGCGCTGGCGCGCTTGCCTGGGCTGCTCCCGCGCGAATGCCCTGATCTGAGTCCTTGTCAGCTTGCCTCAAACTGCAATCGCCTCTTTACAGCTCGCTGATCGTTATCGGATTAGTATTTCGCTTTGCAATTGGCCCCCAGAGCGCATGGGCTCAGACGATGCGTTCCCTCCTCGGAGTCCCTCCTGAATTCTGGCTATATGAACATCCAATGGCCGCTGCGGTAGTTGCGAGCATCTGGCAGTTCTTCCCGTTCGCATTCCTTCTTTCCTACCTCGCTCTGCGGGCCATCCCTCCCGCAACCCTACGTTCGGCGCAACTCGACGGTGCACCGTTTCTGAGGATGACCAGAGATATTGTGATTGCCCGGATCTGGCCGGTGCTTGCAGCTGTTTTCGCATTGCGGCTCGTCTTTATGCTGGTGAAGTTTGACACTCCATTTGTCTTCACAGAGACAATCGAGTCAGACAGTGACGTCGCGACCATCGAATTATGGCGGGCAATCGATGGTTCGACGAGCCCAGAATTGCCTCTAATTGCTTGGGGCCTTCAGATCTTGGCAATTTGCTGCTCGGCTATTTACCTGTGGGCACGTCGTGGCTCGCTCACGTAGGCCGAGGCGCGTCGCGCGCCAAATCTTGCTCTTCGGGCTGGCAGCCCTGCTGCTCAGCTTCGCGTTGGTGCCGCTCGCTGTTCTCCTTCTGGCCTCTGGCCTGCCCACAACTTCGGTTCAACCGAACGGGATACCCTTCGAGGCGTTTTCCCAGTGGCGGGGGCCGCGACTTTCGCTGCTATGGGAAAGTCCAAACCGTGTGCTTTGGAGCTCGCTTGCGCGGACAATGGCGATTGCGATCAGCGTGTCCTTGGCTTCCTCCACCGTCGCTGTCGTAGGTACGTATTTGGTCACTCGTCGGAGGTCCCCCATTGCCCGACGAGCCACGCAGTTCTTGGCACTCGCGGCCTACGGTGTGCCAAGCGTTTTCCTGCTGATGGCAGTTCAGCCACTGCTCTTGCGAGTGCCGATGACGTCGGATGCCCGCGTCTGGCTATTGCACTTCTTCTACATCCTCCCGATGGCGGCAATACTGACTCTGGGTTATGCAACTGCGCACCCGCATCTACTAGATCGAAGTGCGGCCATCG
Source organism: Allosphingosinicella sp. (assembly GCA_035295885.1). Classification (GTDB taxonomy): domain Bacteria; phylum Pseudomonadota; class Alphaproteobacteria; order Sphingomonadales; family Sphingomonadaceae; genus Allosphingosinicella. The sequence continues at coordinate 25,166 of DATHBY010000523.1, read as the reverse complement.
ATGGTGCTCGTTGGCGATCACGACTGGTCCTCGCATATCGAGCCAATCTCTGGAGAGGCCACTTGGCTGTTGCATCAATCGGAGCACTCATTTCTTGGGGTGACATTGTCTTTTCACAGCAGATCCTGTCGGGGTCGTCGAAACTGCTCGTCGACCTGTACATCCTGCGGTACTTTGAGAATGACTCCACGGTTCCTGACTATCCCGGTGCTTCCCTCTTTGCGCTGATCCTAGCTGGCATTGCTGTCGCGTTGGCACTCGTCGTCGCGGCAACCAACCGGAGAGGAATATGACAGAGCCTTCGGCCTCAATGCTTTGCTTGAAAGGAGTGGCGATTGGCCGCCGACGAGGATCCCCTCTTGTTCAGGCATTGGACGTTACCGTTGCCGCGGGTGAGATATTGGCTTTGGTTGGCGAGTCAGGGATTGGAAAGTCGTCCATTCTCAACGTTGTCGCTGGGTTCGTTCCGAAGCCCGGACGGCGGTTCAGCTCACCTTGGCACTGGTTCGATGGCGAAGAGGATCTGCAGTATAGCGGCTCAGTCACCGTAAACGGGATCCCCATTGACGGTACACCGCCAGAGGGACGCAACACCATCGGAATGGTCATGCAAGGTGGAGTGGTTTACGAACACCTATCGGTGCTGCGGAACATCACCTTCCCAATGCGAATGGCAGGGGTTCGCGGCGCTCAGCAGCTTCGTGCCGCCGCGCTCACCCTCCTTCGCGAAGTCGGTCTTTTCGACGATCTTGAGGGGGACGATCTTGATCACAGACTGAGGAAGAAGGCTGCCTCGCTATCCGGGGGTGAACGCCAACGCGTCGCTATAGCACGAGCACTCGCCAAAGCTCCGAGTGTGTTTCTCCTCGATGAGGCGTTTGCCAACCTCGACCCGATCCTACGGGAAGAGCTATTTGACCGATTTGCGAAGCTGATCGTCGGCCAACCCAGATGCGCAATGGTCGTCACGCACGACTTATCAGACCTAAGGCTGGTACAGCGGGTGCTTCTTCTCGGACCAGGGAAGGAAGGAGCGGACTACTGTTACTTCCGCCGAGAGGGTGGTAGCTTCGTGGTGGAGCGAGCTTCGGGGGACCAATCAGATTATTGGCAAACCTGGCAGAACCGGATCGAGGCAATCGGGGCGTCCCCTGCTCCTCGATAGCCCATCGAAAGCGGTCGCACCGACACGGCCTATCCCAGCCGCCTCGCCGCTTCGCCGCTTGTACCGGCTCTGGAAGCCCATTCCTCCTTCACCTACACCGAAATCCCCGGCAGAGGCGCACACCCTCCAGCTTATTCCGCGCGCGGCTCTTACGGAGCGTCTGGAATGGGCGATCAAGTATCTTGAGATCCGGCTTGGTTCCTACCTCGGCGCTTATGTCGAGTTCGGCGTCTACAATGGCTCTTCACTTCTCTGCATGCTCGAGGCCCTGGCGCGAGCCGGTAACGATACGATGAAGCTCTACGGCTTCGATTCGTTCGAAGGGCTCCCACCAACAGCGGCCAGCGAGGATGGAGGAGTCTGGCAGCCGGGCCAGTTTGCCTGTCCGCGTCCGGTTGCGGAGCAGCGATTAGTAGCTGCTGGGGCTCGCCTAGACCGGATCACGCTAATCGAAGGCTGGTATCGAGACACCCTCGCCGAAGGAGATGTGTACGGCATCGAACGCGCCTCGCTCGTCATGGTGGACTCAGATACCTACTCCTCGGCCCAGCAAGCGCTCCGGTTCGTCGCACCGTTGCTGACCAACCCATGCGTGCTGATCTTTGACGACTGGAGGCTTAACGACCTCGATGTTAAATCGATGGGAGTACCGTGCCTTCCATGAATGGGCGGCCCAATATTCTGATTTGCGGTGGGAACGGATTCGATCGTACAGCCGCAAGTCGCAGATGTTCATCCTAAGCCGAAAGCAGCGCCACGGACACTAGCACATTGGCGGGCGCTTGCCCGCGAGCCTTTCAGGGAGCTATTACCATGGTAGAGACCGTTTCTCACGGCACTAGCGTGTTACGAAGGGCGCGTCGCAGTGACGCTCAGCTCGGCGGCCAGCACAATTAGCGTCTCGTGATAGCGCGGCAGATGAGGTGCGCGTCCGACGACAGCAGGTAAAGCTCCCTGCGCAGCGCCTCTGTTTCTGCAGAACTATTTTGTGTCCCGATTTGTGTCCCGATTTTTCTAGCACATCCGGCCTAAGCGGCTAAAGTATTGATCAGCCGTGCATTTCCACGGTCTTCGGACGGCTGGTCGCGGTTTTTAGTACCGGTATTCGCCGAAGGAATTCTGCCGCTGCAGCAGCCAAATCGTAATCGAGGTGCTCTCGGGCGCCAAAAGTCGGCCCAGAACTGACGATCGAATTGATCAAGCGGCCTCGTGGAATCTCTCCGGCAGTAGCCGCGAGGCGCCGTCAACGGGTCGGCGCAACAGGAGAACGTCCGACTTCCAGCTTGGGGTACGCACATTTCTACTACGGGGACGGGGTCATGGCCCTCTGGCCTACGTTGTTGTCATTCGGCGTGAGCCGCCAATCTTCGATCGTCTCGCCGGCGGAAAAGTGCATGAGGTTGCTGCGATCTCCCGTGGCCTCCGCCACCATGAGGAGACAAAGCTTGCCCGATGGGCCCGCGGAAGGCGTCCAGCTGAAGGGCCCGACCGTCACCGTTTGAGCATTGTTTGCCGCCACCCCGCCGGGGACGGCGATCTGGGGTGTTGTCAGGGGCGCGAAGTCGCCCGGCCAGATCAAGCCGGAGCTGGCATTGCCCTGGAATCCACGAACGGTCACGTTCTGCGCGGGCTGAGTTCCTCGGTTCCTGATTTTCACATAGGCGAAGTTGACTGCGCCAGCCTTGGGTTGCTGATGCGTCGTGAGCCCGTCGGCGGCGCGCCGGTTCCACACCGAGACATTGTTGGAGTAGTTGCGCCGATAGCCGTACTCGCCCTGTCGTCCGTCATCGATATAGATGTCCACCAGAGGGGGTTGGCCCGGGCCGGTGAGCGGGTCGCCGGGGCGACGCCAGACGCCCTGCTTCTCGAAGGACCAGCGGATGACCTTGTTGTACGCGCCGCCGAAGACGTTGTGCGTGGTCCAGTTGAGCAGGTCGGTAGCTATCATCGCATTGGCGAAAGCTTCGGGCGTGGCCGGGTTGGTGGCCGGCGTGAAGGTGCTGACTGTCCGGAGGATCAGGTACATCATCAGCTGTGAGCAGAAGCGCCTCCGCGCGCTGTTGGGATTGGCACTGCTCCCGCCGATCGCCTCGTAGACTCGGAACAGGCAGGTGGCGAGTATCTCCTCGCTGCCATAGCCCCTGTCGTCATTAGCGCCTCCCCAGCCCCAGCCGTTCACCGGCCGGTCGCAGCGGCGCGCCAGGGTCGGATGCCAGGGCGCGTATCGATAGCGGTCCGGCGCTTTGGAATCAGGATCGTGGTAGATTATCGACAGGCTGTCGCCGGCGCTGTGGGCGAATTTGAAGTTCGGCCAGTTGACATGCTCGTAGAGAATGCCGTGCCCGCACAGTTCGTGCCAGTGAACGCGGGAGTCGCAGGCCCGGCCGATCGGGTTGGCCAGGTTCGTGGTGTCGTTGAGCGCGTAGCAGCAATGGCCGATTCCGCCGACGCCGTTGCCGACGCAATGGGCGTTGATCACGCTTCCCAGCCCGCGATGGTCGACCGGGATGGGGAAGTTGGTCGCGTTGAAATAGCTGGCGATCGGGAAGCCGAGGCCTTCGATGACCCGGAAGACATTGTCCGAATGAACATAGGCGCTCACCGCCGCGAAATCGTCGGTGCGGGCATTGAAGTCGAACGACTGCCCGGTTCCGACTGTCGGGGGCTGGATGGCGGGCGGCTCCTGGTCGATCACCTCCACGCGCGTGCCGCGCAGCTTCTGCTGGCCGTTGGAAGGCGGATCGAGATTGAGCAGCGGCACGGACTTGCGAAGCGGGTTGAGGACGGCGTCGGTCGAGTTGGGCATGTTGGTGGCGACGCCGGTCATGGTGATGGGATCGCGCAGGAAGACCATTCCGTTCACCCCGGACGCCATCGCCCGGAGGTAGAGGACGGCTCCGGTTTCGACCTCGACCAGGGCCAGCCAAACCAGGTCGCCATGCTGCGCGGTGGTGAGCCGGAAGGTCACTTCGGCGACAAGGCACCAGTCGCCGTCCCGGATCTCCGGCGGAACCGGGGGCAGCGGCAGGACCAGGGGTTCCTCCTCCTGCCGAGAATAGGGCTCCTCGCCCGCGGATTCGGACTGGGCGGCCCGCTCGGCCAGCTCGGATCGGCGGGCGGCGAGCTCGTCGGCGGCCGTTCGCCTGTCGGCGCGGTAGCGGTAGATGAAGAAGCGTCCGCGGATCAGCTTCGCATTATCCCCGGCGGGCCCCAAAGTCCCTTCGCCGGGGGCCTCGGCCCCTTCATCGCCCGCCACGAGGCTTCGAACGAACGTCGCGGTGGGATGCTCTGCCGGCCCGGCCGGGCCCTCTTCGCCCGCTGCGGGCCGTTGCGCTTCCGCGACCGCCTCAAGCCCTTCGGCCGACACCGCCGCACCGAACAGGTCGCGCCAGCGATCGATCAGCGCCTCGGGCGGGAGGACGGCGTCGGGCGCGGCGATCGACGTGTCGTTGGTGAGGTTGACCGGCGCCGCCGTGTCGTTCTTGACCGTGACGGTGAGGCCCGCGCCCCAGATGGGCACGTTGAGATAGGTCTGCCGATAACCGTAGGTGGTGGAGTCGAAGAGTGGCCGCTCCTGCGCCTTGTGCAGTTCGATTCCGCGATCAGCCGGCAGGTCGTAGGCGACGGGCTCCTCGATATTCTCGAGCTGCCCGGCGTCGAGCCCGAGCCGATCGGCAAGGCGGGCGATCAATTCGCTCGCGGCGGCGCCGGGATCAGCGGGCCCCTCCGATTCCAGGCCGGCCATCGGCTGCGGCTCCTGGGCCACCACCTGGCGTAGGCGCTCGTCCTCGTCGAAGGACAGTTCGGCTTTCAGGACGGGATCATATTCGGTCCGCATGATGGCCTCCGGTGTGTGGGAGCGACGAGCCGGCCTCTCCAGCCCGAGCACCAGATTGTCCGGCTCGTCGATCGCGACGAACAGTGGCTCGCCGCTTGCCAGCGCTTCGTTGCCGGCCTCGGTCTTGGCGAGCGGGTCGGCCTCAAGATAGGGGCCGAAGTCGTAGCCCGTCGCCGCCTGCAGGTCGGCGATGGCGATCTGGAAGGTGCGGTAGGCACCCAGCTCAAACCCTTCCATCGCCTCGCGCCGCGAACGCTTCTCGAGCAGGTCGCGGATCATCTGGCCCTGCGACAGCAGATAGGCGGTCGCATGGAGAGTCCTGCCCTGAGCGTCGAGCGTCGCCACGAGCTTCCAGAATTCGAGCGGTGCGATCGCGCCGTCGACGACGATCTCCTCGTCCGGAGACTGGGGGTCGCGAAGCACCGGCCCCGTGAACACGCAGGCCCTGAAGCCGTGGGTCCGGCTGCTGTCGAGGATGTAGTTTTCGAGCCCCTGCCAGAGCTGCTTGCCCTGGTTCATCGCCGAATGCTGAGCGCAGGCGTTGACATAATGGAAGGTGTCAAAATTCGCGGTCTCGGCGGTCTCCTGGCTGCCCCAATTGGGATCCTCGCGCCGAACCATGTGGCCGCGGTCGATCTGGGGATCGGCGAAGTTGCGGTCGCGCAGCTGGATCTCGATCGGGAGGCGCCCGTCGGTGAACCACTTGTCCCTGCTCCGCTTGATCCTGACCGGCTGCTCGCCGTCGATGTTCACGGCAGTGATCAGCGGCAGCTTGAGCGAGCCCGAATATTTGACTCCGAAATGCGTGTAGCGAAGCTCATGGTCGCCGGCGGGAGCGTCTGACGGAGTCGCCAGCCCTTCGGCGAGCCAATCCGGAAGGACCGGCCAGGGCGTCGCGGCGTTCGCTCCGAGGAAGGTCAGGTCGAACCCTTGGCGGCCCTCGAAATGCGGGGCTTGGTGGTGGCCGTCGCCGGCCGATTCCTCGCGTGCGGCGGCGAGCGCCTCGCCGGCCGTGACCAGATTGCCCTTGAGCAGCCGCGCTAGCGTCGTAACTCCGACGGCCGCATTGTTCTCGCCATATTTGCCGGAGAAATGAAGGCCGACGACCTTGCCGCCGTGAAGATCGATCAGAGGGCTGCCCGAATTGCCGCCGAGGCTGGTGCAGTCGTGGAGGAGCTGGCTTCCGCCCGAAATCCCCTGCATGACGAAGCCGGGCGCGAATCGCTTCACTTCGTAGAGATCGCGGAAATAGCGCGCCTGGTCCTGGTCGTCATTGCGCGAATCGTAGGCAGGGTAGCCGATCAGAGCCACGAGATCGCCGGTCGCCGCTTCGTCGCCCGCAAGCTCCATCGGGTCAGGCATGTCGAAACCCGCCGCCTCGACTCGGAGCAGCGCGACGTCGGCCGAAAGGTCGTCGGCGAGATATTCGAGGCCGGCGATCGGCGCGGTGCGCGAATCGTCCTCGGCCGCGTCGATCTCCTCGTTGAAATCGATCCTCGCTCCGTAAAGGGCGCCGGCCGGCGACCGGATGAAGACGGCGCGGCCGTCCGCCCTTCGGCGCGCGACCTTCTTGGCCACGTGGCGGTTGGTCGCGACGATATGCGCACCGTTGCGCCTGTCGATGACGAAGCCGGTCCCGCCCCAGGCCATCGAATGGTTGACGAACTCGATCCGGCCGACGGAAGGGACCCACTTCTGGGCGCCTTTGATCAGAACGTCGGTGCCGGCAGGGAATTCGGGCGGAAGTGGCTCGATCTCTATCTCGCCGCCCCGGATCAGCATGGGCGGACGGCCGAACCGCTTGACGATAGCCTCGAGCGCGGCGAGGTCGCCGACCGACTCGAGCGACGCAGTGCCCGCCTGGAACCGTTCGAGAGCGGCCTGAGACACGGCCGCGGCAAGCGGCGCCGGCAATTCGCCGGCGAGCGTCCTGAGGCGGATGATCTCGGCCAATTCGTCCGTGATCCGGGCGCGGACCCGCTCCAGCCGTTCCTCATTCGCCATGTTGCGCCTCCCTCAGCTGTCTCCCCGAACGAGGAGGTAAGCGGCCGCCGGCACGAACGCCGACGGCACCCGGCGTCTCAGCAGATGCTGCGCCGCCGCGACGAGCGCCTCCATGGAATCTCCCTGGGGAGCCGCCACTCCATCCAATTTCTTCCGCAGCCTGCGCCAGACCTCGTCCCCGCTGGCTTCCGGGTGCGCCGACCATAGCCCGAGCTGGAGCATCGCCGCGTGATGCGGATCACGCGAGCGGCAAATGGACTTCAGCCGCTCCGCCAGGGTCGCATCGAGCGGCTCCTGCTCCGCCCAGCCGGGAGGGGGCCGGCCATAGCGCCATTGGCCCGAGGTCGTGCGCCGCCACGCCTCCGCCGATCGTCCGATCAGCCGAAGGTCCGGATCGCCAGTGAGCCAGGCAACGGCTTGCACCCATTCGGCGAACAGGCCGAGGCGCGCGAGCCCGGAAATCGGATGGTCGCGCCCGCTTCGGCTGACCGGCCGGGACTCCCAGGGAAGCAGGGCGCCGGCTTCGGCGAGCGCCCAGTCGCCCGCCTTGGCGGCGGCGGCGATCCACGGCAAGTCCGGATCCACCGACAGGTTCAGGGCCACCGAGGCGTAGGGATTGTAGATCGCCAACAGCCGGGCGACCGCGGCCGGATGGGTGCCGGGGCCGTCCACCGCGGCGGCGGAGCGCGACTGCATTCGCTCATGGGCGTCGCGAAGGGTCGGCATGATTGATCCGCTCTCGCCCGACTCCCGCCAATAGGTCGCCGCTGCCTTGGTCGGATCGGCCTGCTCCGGCCTGCCGCCGCGATAAACGCCCTCGCCCCGCGCTTCGAGAATGAAGCCGAGCGCTCCGAGCCGGCCGATGTCGTCCATCGACCCGATCGTCGACTCCCCAGCGAGCGAGGCGTTGCGCTCGTCCTCACCGAGCCAGCGGACGAAGGCCCGGGGCTCGAATTCGGCGCGCATCTCCAGCCTGGCGAGCGCCAGGACCATCGGCAGCTCGCGTATGTCGTAGTCGCCGGTGACGAGCCGGTCGCGATCCTGGAGTAGCCGCCGAGCGCGCGACCAGCGGCCCGAGCGCCAGCTGAACGCGCGGATGGCATCGGCCGCCTCCGACCGGGCGCTGATCCCGGCGGTGTCGATCACGTCCCTGATGACATGCTCGCCTTCGATCCAATCCTGCCGTTCGATGATCCCGACTAGCTCGCGCGCCAGCGTCGAATCGTCCCCGGCGAGCAGCCCTGTGGTTGCCTGGCGGAATTGGGTCGAGCGGTCGCCGCGCGTGGTCCGTACCAGGTCCTGGGCGATGGTCGGCAGCTCGGCCAGCATGTCCGGATCGATCTGGGCCGCGACATCGCGCTCGATCAGCGGCGGCGGCGACGGCTGCCGGCGCATCAGTTGGAGCCGGTGATAGGCCGATTCGACCTGGCACCAGGAGTCGGGTCGCCGGCCGAACCAGCGCACGGCCGCCTCGTCGATCCGGGCGCTTCGCCCGGGCTGGTCGCGATAGAAGAGAGGCAGGAGCAGCGCGCGCATGTCGAAGCGGGGGCGCAAGAAGCCGGGCACCGTAGGGTCGCGTTCGACCAGCCAGGTCTGGGCGGCGAGATCCTTCCACAGGCGAACCGCCTCGGCCGGGGCGATCGGGCCCAGCCGCAGCGCCGGAGCAACGACCTCGGCGATCGTCTCGGCGCTGATCCGGCGCAGGACGAGCCCGGGATGGACGATCTTCTTGAGCACCGGATCGTCGATCCGCGACACCAAGAACCGGTACAGGAAGTCGGCGGCGATCTGCTTCCTGCCGCGTTTCGGTAGCGCCTGCGCGCCAGCCCGGCGCACGATCTCGCCCGCCAGGCGAAGCACCAGCGGATTGCCACCGGCCAACTCGATTACCTCGTCGCGGAGATGCGCGGGCACCTCCAGAGCGTCGAGCATCGAGTCCGCCGCAGGCTCGGGCAGGCCCTTCAGCTCGATCGGCGTTCCGACTCGGTTCGGATAATCGTCGAGCGCTCCCCCTCGGCCGGCGGCGAGCACGCGCAACGGACGCAAGCCGAAGCCGACCAGCCCGTCGAGCCAGCGGAACAGGCTCTCGGGATGGGTTTCGCCGCGATAGCGCAGGACCTCGAGCGTATCGAGAAGCACCAGCACCGGCCGTCCGCTCTCCCGAACGGCCTTGCCGATCGCGGTAGCCAGCGCGGCGGGCATCTGCGAGCGGATCGAGGCCGTCGATTTCTCGGTGGGTCGGGCGCCGACGCTCGCGGCGCTCAGCCGCTCGCGCAGGAGGGCCGGCCCCTCCCGGCCGATCTGCTCGGCGATTTGGCGGGCGACCTCCATGGTGAGGCCGACGACGTCCTGGACGTCGAGCCCGGCGCGATCGAAGTCGAGCCGGATAATGAGCGGCGCCAGCCGTTCATAAGCCTGGCGTACCGAATCATCGAGCAGGATCGACTTGCCGATGCCCGGCGCTCCGCGCACGTAGAGCGCCCGCACCGGTGCGTCGAGGATCGGATTGGCCAGCCACGCGTCGATCGCCCGGCGCTCGTCGTCGCGCCCGAACACCCCAGATTCCTCAAGCCGCCGCCAGCGAGTCCTTCGGTGGAGCAGGGCGAGCGTTGCGCGCAGTGTGTCGAGCAAGCTGTAGCCGGGGGCGATGTCACCGGCGCGGTCGAGCGCGACGATCAGCCGCTCGAGATGCTCGCATGACGTCGGCGCGTCGATCTCGCGCCCGATCGCGGCGAGCGCGAAACGGCCTTCGCCTAGCAGCGCCTCGAGCAGGTCGCGGGTCGGTGCGTCGGTGGCGCGCGCGCGGTGGGCGGCGATTTCTCCGGACAGCGCCCCCGCCTCGTGGAGCGAGTGCAAGACACTCCGCCGCTCGGGGGTTCGCAGCAGCCATTTGCCGCTGGCCTCTGGCGGGTGGGTGTCGCATGCGGCCGCGAGTTCGGACGCGACCAGGGCGGCTTCATCCGGCGTCTCGGCGAGGGCGGCGGGCAGGGCCTGCACCGGATCGAACGGGCCCGACAGCGCCGCGAACTGCCGAGCCGCCTCGAGCGGCGAAACGGCGGTGGCAAGCTCAGCCATGGTCCGCTCCTCCCTCGTCCGCGGCGCCGGCCGTCGTTCCCGCCAGTTCCCGGAGCCGTGGGCGAAGCGCCTCGGCGGCGTCCTCGGCGCGCCAGGCGTCGTAGACCCCGTTCGCCCGCGACTCGATGTCGGCCAGGGCGCCGTTTGCAAGGAAGGTCACCAGGTCCTGGCTGATTTCCTTGCCCAGGCCGGCCGCGGCCTGGCGGACGAGCGCTTCGACGTCGCCGCGGGTGAACCCCTCGATATATTCGACGAAGAAGCCCGGCTGGCCTTCGTCGCCCATTCCGATCGCTGCGGTGAATTCGAGGCCCGGAATGCTGACCGCCTCGTAGCCAGCGATGACCAGGCGAAGATGGGACAAGCGCATCGCCTGGTCGACGAAGGCCTCGAACGACGTTCGAAGCGCCTCGCTGAACACGGCCGATGGATGCTCGAGGAAGATCCACAGGCGCAGCCCGCGCGTGCCCGCGAGCGTGTCGAGCGCCGTCGCCGCGCGCCGTCCGCGATCGGTGGCGACGGCCTCCGGGGAGCTCTGGCCGACGCCCACGCCGCCGGCCTCGCCGATGGTGCCGATGTCGAGGCCGGCCTCAAGCGCCCGGCGGGCGATCTCGTCGGCGAGATCGGGAATGACCGAATCGAAGCTGATCCGGAGCAGCGCCGTGTCGAGCGAGCGCGCCACCATCCGCTCGAGCATCCGATAGGAGAAGGGGATGCCGCTCGGGTCGGCGGCGGCGTCGATCCGCTTGATCCGGATGCCGCGCACCCGGGTGACGGGCCGGCTTGCGGCGGCGAAGCCGTTGAAGAAGCCCTGGCGGCCGATTACCAGTGCGCCCTCCACGGTGCCGTCGAGCGACCAGATGGCGGGCGGCGCCTCGTCCCTGGCGATCCGCTCGAGCACGGCCGGCGGGAAGCGGGTGACGGGGACCAACCGTCCGCGCTCGCTGTTCGGCACCCGGCCTTGGTGAAGCCCTGCGACCCGGTAGCTCGAATCGAAGCAGGCCGCGCCCGACGAGCCCTCGCGGGTCTTGACCGTATGGCCCCAACGGCTGGTCAGGCCGCGCAGCTTGCGGAACACCCCGACTCCGACCCCGAAATCCTCCCCGCGCGGGAAATGCGCGACGATGACCGTGTCTCGGGCGCTGATCTTTGGAGCGTCGGCGAGCCGGGCGACTCCGAGCGCCGCCCCGACCGGCCGCTTCAGCGTCAAGACGGCGAAGTCGTGCAGCTCCGCGACCTCGTCGTCATTCGCGGGAAGCCGGCTCTCTAGCTCGCTCGGGCCGCATTTGGATACTGGGTCCGCCGGGAGGAAAGCGGCGATCCGGCGCCCGTCGGCGAACTTCACCTCGATCCGCGGTGCCGGCACGGCTTCGGCGGGGGCGATCACGTGCCAAGCGGTCATCACCGTGCTCGGGCCGACGAGGAAGCCTGAACCGGCTCGCCGGCCGTCGAGCAGAATCTTGCAACGGAAGGCGAGCGCTTTCTCCTCGAACCGTCCAAGGCCGATCAGATTCGAACGGCGCAGCGCGTCGTCGCTTTCGTCCTCCTCGCCGTTCGCATCCGCGTCCTCTTCCTCGGCGATCTCGGCCGAAGTTGCGTCGTCGCCTTCGGCCGGCTCCGCCTCGGGCTCGTCCTCGTCTACGAGCCCGGCCTCCCATCCCTGCCCCAGCGGCACGTCGCGCACGGCTAGCGCCAGCGCGAACGAGCGCAGCAATCTGCGCGCGGCGATCTGCTCCACGGCAAACGGCTCAAAGGCGTCCTCGCGGCCGACGAGCTCCGCGGCCACGCGCAGCCCATCGAAATCGAGGCGTCGGCCCGATATCCCGAGCTGGATCGACAGCAGCGCGTCCGCCGCCGCCGCCGCGTGATCTCGGATCGCTAATGCGAGGATCGCGCGAATATCCGGCACCAGTTCGACTGGCTCCTTCCTGTTACTTCAGCCGGGGCCGCTGGCTCCATCGTCGCGATCGGGGAGTTCCAGGGCCTCGTCGATCGAAACCAGCGACAGCGCGTCGACAAAGCGGCTGCGTTCAAATCTCTCCACCGGGTCTGACACGGCCTCATTCATCTCGCCGCTCCAGCCGTCATCGGAATACGCCTTGTCGAGCGCGGCAGCGATACGCTTGGCGTCGACCTTGGTGAAGTCTGCGCTCCTCTGCACCGCTCGCTTGGCCTGGCGGAGAAGCAACTGACCTTTGGCGTCGTCGCCTTCGCCTTTGGCGTCTAGAGCCTGCTCGAAGGGCTCGCTAATGTATGAGAAAGCGCGATAGTCGTCGCGCTCGGACACGCACTCTATCTGGATAAGCAGATAATCCTGCGGATCGAGCGGCTGTAGCGGACCGCCGCGATTACCTTCGCGCACTCCGTCCGAGGTGACCCACAAGCGGGCTGGATCGACCTTCCCTTCCACCTTTTCCGAAAGAAAAATGTATCCCGAGGTGAGCGGCGCGCCGCCCTCCGCCCCGGTGAAGGCGTTGTGGTAGTAGAGCTTCGAGACGGCATCGCCCGCACCGAGCAGATCCTGGACGCTGCTAGCGATGGAGCTTGCGATGTCGGTCGCCGCAGCGATCTGAGCGCCGCCCAGCTTCCCCGCAAACTCGCTGACGACGCCGGCGAACTTGGTCACCACGTTGCTCGCCGTCATCGACACCAGCCCGCAATCGAGCGAGATCGTCCCGCCCTTGAAGGGGAGCAGCGGAGTCATCGGATAATTGTAGAGCAGCGACCGGCCGAGGTCGGTCTGCTTGATCTCGAGCCGGTTCTTTCCGGAGACGTTGGCGAATTCGGTGGCCTTACCACCCGCGTTCGTTTCAACGAGCGAGTAAGTCAGCGGATAGCGTTTGGTAAACCAGCTCGTATTCTCGCGGAGAAACATCTCCACCAGCCACAGGCGGACATAATGTTGCTCCGCGGCGAGCAGGATCGACTCATGTCCTGGGATTAATACATGGTCGACCCCAATCCGGATCTGGGTCTTGTGTTCGGCATCGTCGCGCACAAGTTTGCCCAGCCAATCAAACAATCCAGCCACCGTCTTCTCCTGGAAACCGACCGATAAGCCGACTCTGAGACAACAGCCCGACAGAGGCGAACACAGAGCTCAACGCGGCCGTAATCGCCATCCTCACACACTGACAGTCACGGGAGAAGAGTCAAGACGGCGTCGTCTCCATTATTTTCTACATTTTGCCTCCTCCCGCGTGGAAGGGAAGGCAAGCCGCTACGGATATTAAAGGCTTCCGGATAGGGGGAGAATTCAGCCCGAGCGAACCTTAAAAAGTGTGAGTTTTGCGAGCGACCGCCGTGGCTGCTGGAAACAGCATCTCGAGATGCGGCCGCACGGTCCCGGACGAATCTGAGGCAATCGCGGTTCGCGCGGAGCGTTCCGGCAGGGTCACACTCGGTGTCGAGAGCGTGGAAGCTGTTCGATTCTCATTTGTCGCCCCGCAATTCTTTGCCGGCACTTATGATCCAGAGGAGGCAGGGGCCAAACTCGCCCAGCATTGCTGCGCTGTCAGCAAAGTGTACGCACGTAGGTGAAACGAGACGTTCGGTCGAGGTATTTCCCTGGCCCCTGCACCACCCGGCGAGAACTCATTTGTGTCCCGATTTGTGTCCTGATTTTTGTTGCATTGCCGATCTAAGCTGCTAAGCTTTTGATCGGCCGTGGATTTCTGCGGTCTTCGGAAGGCTGGACGCGGTTTTTGGTACCGGCATTCGCAGGTTCGAATCCTGCCGCCCCAGCCAGGCACAAGCTAAGTTGTTGATTTCGATGGCTCCACCATAAGGGGCTGCGAACATTGCGCCCATCGATTGTGCAGGTCGATGGGCAGTGGCGCCGCCGCAGTTGCCATCGCTGACGGGCTCTCTGGTCAAGGGGCCTTCACATCAGCCCCTGGGCGCTCGCCGGAGGTGATTTGGCGACCCTACGGGTCTCGGAGCCCGGACTCGTTCGCCGCGCCCCTGAGCGCGCATCACTTCCCGCTCCAAGAATACCCAAAAAGCTCAATATCTTTATCGAATGCCTGAGCAACCAGCCTTTTGGTTTTTTCATTGTAATATGAGTGGTATTCCCGATGCTTTGAAGAGTTCAACTTCGGGAGATCTGATTTGATGTCAAGCCTTTTCATTATCTCGACATAACTTTCGGCCAAGTTCTCAAATTTGTGGATATGATCAACGATCAGGTTTCCCGACTCGTCTGATACCATATTCGTCTGCTGGAACGGAACATGGCGACAGCGCCAGCTTATATAGTTATCGAACGAGCCCAGTTTTTTGAACACATTATGAAGATAATGGCCTTCGTTCTGTAGAACATAGTGATAGGCCGAGACTTCCAGATCCCAAGGATTTCTAACGTGGGCGAAGCTCGTCATCGAACTATAAGTTTCTGTCCCAAGATAATCCCGAATCTGCCGAGCAGACATGTGCTTTCTGTCGCGAGATATGAAGCTCTCGGTTTCACTTTTGCTCTCCAGAGCCTTTCGGATACTAGTACCACCGGTCTTCGGCAGGTGGACGTAGACAAACTTATGTTTAAGATTAAATAGCATGCCACCTCCGGCTTATATTTCTAATCATACTCCGCAACCGCACCTTAAACGTTCAATTCGACAGTTGCACGCGTCCTCCGATCGTCACCGAGGGATTGCGGCTCCGGCATGGCGCGGCGGGAAGCGTTCCAATCCGGTGCTTACCGCGTTCGCGCGACAGGGTTTGAGTGCGATTGATAGCGGCTCACCCCGGCCTGCAAAGATTGATCGAATAAGGCATCTCCTGCTCCAGCCAAAATGCGTGATCGGCAGTGGCAAGAATAACAGGCATAGGCGTGAACGGGTATCATATTACGATGCGCCGGGCCTGTCCATTGACTCCAATAGCCGGATTGGCTCACCGCGGTGCCCCAACCCCGCTCCGGCTGCGCCGAGTAGCCGGACAATCCCATTTCCGGCGATCAAAAGCCCAAGTCGATGCAATGATTGAAATCGCTCCCGAGATGCTTGAGGATCACGGCATGTCCGTGGATGGCGCCGAGGAATCGCTGCGCCGCTGGTGAGCGGCAGACGACGGGAGCGCCAGGCATGAAGATACTCACCCATCTCGAGCGGCTCGCCGCGGAGTCGATTCACATCATGCGCGAGGTCGTGGCCGAGGCCGAGAAGCCGGTCATGCTCTATTCGGTCGGCAAGGATTCCGCCGTCATGCTGCATCTGGCGCGCCGGGCCTTCTATCCTTCGACACCGCCCTTTCCCCTGCTGCACGTGGACACGACCTGGAAGTTCAGGGCGATGTACGAGTTGCGCGACCGCATGGCGCGGGAAAGCGGGATGGAGCTCATCGTCTACCGTAACCCGGAGGCGGAGCGGCTCGGCATCAATCCGTTCGACCATGGTCCGGTCCATACCGATATGTGGAAGACCGAAGGGCTCAAGCAGGCGCTCGACAAATACGGGTTCGACGTGGCCTTCGGGGGCGCTCGGCGCGACGAGGAAAAGAGCCGCGCCAAGGAACGGATCTTTTCCTTCCGCTCGGCCAACCATCGCTGGGATCCGAAGCGCCAGCGGCCGGAACTCTGGTATCTCTACAATGCGCGCAAAGCCAAGGGCGAGACGATACGCGTCTTTCCCCTGTCGAATTGGACCGAGCTCGACATCTGGCAATATATCCAGCTGAACAAAGTGCCCATCGTGCCGCTCTATTTCGCGGCCAGGCGACCCACGGTCGAGCGTGACGGTCTGATCCTGATGGTCGATGACGAGCGTCTCCCACTGCGTGCCGGCGAAGTGCCGGTCGAACGATCGGTCCGCTTTCGAACACTCGGATGCTACCCGCTCACCGGCGCGGTGGAGAGCGAGGCTTCGACTCTGTCGGACGTGATCCGGGAGATGCTGCTGACGACTAGCTCCGAGCGGCAGGGGCGCGCGATCGACAAAGATGCCGGCGGCGCAGGCATGGAGAAGAAGAAGCAGGAGGGCTATTTCTAATGGCGGGCATGGCGGAGGGGGGGCGCTATCAAGCTGACGCGTTAGTTGCCGAAGATGTCGAGGCGTATCTCGATCAGCACCGCCACAAAACGCTGCTGCGGTTCATCACGTGCGGCTCCGTCGACGACGGTAAATCGACCTTGATCGGCCGGCTCCTGTACGATTCGAAAATGATCTTCGAAGATCAGCTGGCAGCGCTGGAGGCCGATTCAAAGCGCGTCGGCACGCAGGGGCAGGAGCTGGATTTCGCGCTGCTCGTAGACGGTCTCGCCGCCGAGCGCGAGCAGGGTATCACGATCGACGTCGCCTACCGCTTCTTCGCAACCGACAAGCGCAAGTTCATCGTCGCGGACACGCCGGGTCACGAGCAATATACGCGTAACATGGTGACCGGCGCGTCCACCGCTGATCTGGCCGTTATCCTCGTTGATGCGCGCAAGGGCGTGCTCACGCAGACCCGGCGTCATTCTTACCTGGCCCACCTGATAGGCATTCGCAACGTCGTACTCGCAGTGAACAAAATGGATCTGATTTCCTATGATCAGGCGACCTATGAAGGGATCGTCGAGGACTATCGGGTCTTCTCCCGGTCCATCGGGATCGACGACTTCATTGCCATCCCCATTTCGGGGTTCAGGGGCGACAACATCACGGCCCTTTCCGCCAACATGCCATGGTATAGCGGCCACGCACTTCTTCAGCATCTTGAGACCGTCGAAATTGACGAGGCTGCCGATCAGGCCAAGCCGTTCCGGATGCCGGTGCAATGGGTCAATCGACCCGATCTGGACTTCCGAGGGTTCTCCGGGCTTATCGCCAGCGGCACGGCTAAACCTGGCGATCGCATCCGCGTCCTGCCATCGGGCCGCACTACGAGGATTGCCCGCATCGTCACGATGGAAGGCGACATGGACGAGGCCGTGGCGGGGGAGTCGGTGACTGTGACATTCGTCGATGAAATTGATTGTTCGCGCGGTGACGTCGTTGCGGCCGCGGATGCACCGCCCCAGGCTGCGGACCAGTTCGAAGCAAGCATCGTCTGGATGTCAGACCAGGAAATGCTGCCGGGCCGGCCCTACTGGCTGAAGCTCGCCACGCAGACCGTCACCGCGACCGTTCAGCACCCGAAATATCAGATCAACGTCAACACGATGGAGCATTTGGCGGCGAAAACGCTGGAGCTGAACGCCATCGGGGTGGTCAACCTGTCGACCGATCAGGCGCTTGTATTCGAACCCTATGAAACGAACCGCCGCCTCGGCGGATTCATCTTGATCGACAAACTGTCGAACGCGACAGTCGCCGCCGGAATGCTGCACTTCGCCCTGCGGCGGGCGCAGAACGTGCATTGGCAGCCGATCGAGGTTAGCCGCGAGACGCATGCGCGCCTCAAGAACCAGAAGCCCGCCGTGCTCTGGTTCACGGGTCTTTCCGGCGCCGGCAAATCCACGATCGCCAACCTCGTCGAGAAGAAATTGGTGCGGATGAACCGCCACACCTTCTTGCTCGACGGGGACAATGTCCGTCACGGCCTCAATCGGGATCTGGGCTTCACCGACGCGGATCGCGTCGAGAATATCCGGCGCGTCGGCGAGGTGGCGCGGCTGATGGCTGATTCGGGGCTGATCGTCATCACGGCATTCATTTCCCCGTTCCGCGCGGAGCGCGAGATGGTGCGGCAAATGATGATGCCCGGGGAATTCTTCGAGATCCATATCGATACGCCACTTTTCGAAGCCGAGGCTCGCGACGTTAAGGGTCTCTACGCCAAGGCGCGGCGGGGCGAGCTCAAGAACTTCACCGGTATCGACAGTCCCTATGAGCCGCCGGAGGATCCCGACATCCGCATCGACACCACGAAGATATCCCCGGAAGAGGCAGCGGAACTGATCGTCTCGAGACTGATCCCGTGACCGATGGCGTTGATGACGCCGCGCTGGCGCGCCGAATTGCCACGTCGGCCGGCAAGCTCCTCCTGGAGCTGCAGGCGTCGGAGCTGTTCAGCGGTAAGGAACTCGGCAGGGCCGGCGACCGTACGGCCAACGCGTTCATCATGGAGGCGCTTCGCGCCAACCGCCCCGACGACGCCATCCTGTCGGAAGAGGAAGCGAACGATCTCGGCCGCTGCTCCGTCAGTAGGGTGTGGATCGTCGATCCGCTCGACGGTACGCGCGAATATTCGGAACGCAGGGCAGACTGGGCCGTCCACGTGGCGCTGGCCATCGACGGCATTCCAGCCGCGGGAGCGGTGGCTCTGCCGGCGGTGCCGGTGACCTTATGCACGGGCGCTCCGCCGGCATGCGGACCGGGGGGCGAGCGTCTGCGAATGCTTGTCAGTCGAACCCGGCCGGCTGCGGAAGCCCTGGCGGTAGCGGAGAAGCTGGGGGCGGAGCTCGTGCCAATGGGTTCCGCGGGCGCCAAGGCGATGGCGGTACTGCGGGGGGACGCGGATATCTATCTTCACACCGGCGGCCAATTCGAATGGGACAATTGCGCGCCCGCGGCAGTCGCGATTGCCGCGGGCCTACACGTCAGCCGCGCGGACGGGTCCCCGCTCGCTTACAATGCGGAGAACCCTTATTTGCCGGACTTGCTGGTATGCCGGAAGGCATTGGCGGAGCGGGTGCTGAGCTTGCTCGCCGAACTTGGCGCTCCATAACAGCCCGGCCGGCCCGTGCGGTTCGGCGGGCCACAGCTAACCTCGGCCTCATTTCGGATGAAATCGCCAACTTTCGGCCTCGGCAGCCGCGTATGGAAGCAAAGGACTTGGTCGCCTGCTTGGACGAGCCGTTGATGCCGGCGAGGGCTTGGTGGGGTTCGGCAATCGCCTACTTGGGAATCGGCAGGTTGGAGCGCAATTCAAGATCTGACGGGGTCCGAGGCCGAGCGGCGACCTTGGAGATCCCGGCCTTCACCGCCATAGCTTCCACCCCGACCCTCCGCGCCGCGCCGGCTTCCACGTTATCGCCCCGTGAATACCGTCAATCTGCTCACCGACATGGTCGCGGCTGAGGGCTTGTCTTCTGCCCGCAGGTTCCTAGAGTGCGGATAGCTTGGGGCGAACAGCTGGGGGTGCGCGGTGGGCCAGGGCTTATCCGACTTGCGCCTTCTGTCGCAGCACGGGTTCGGGTGCCGCAAGCTGCCGGGGCGACCCCGCATACACGCTGCGGTTGGGCGTTCGGCTGGCTTTGCGTTGCGGCCATGGCGGGCATCGTCCTGAGCCTGGTGCGCGCCGGTCGGCCGTTGGTCCAGCGCAGGCCGGCCTATCCGATTTCAGCGTGAGGCCGCTTCATTGGTCGGGCGCGGGCCCGGCGGTTTTGACCGGCAAGCAGGGATGAAGGGGAAAAGATGTTCGATCTGACGGGAAAGACTGCGCTTGTCACAGGCGCAAGCGGCGGGATCGGATCGGCGATTGCCGCGGCGCTGGCAGCCCGGGGCGCCCGGGTGGCGCTTTCGGGAACCCGGGAGGAAAAGCTGAACGGCGTTCGCGACAGGCTCGGCGGCGATGCGATCGTCATTCCGGCGGACCTGTCAGACGCCGCGGCTTGCGACCGCCTGGTCCCGGCCGCCGTCGATCGGCTGGGCGGGCTGGACATTCTCGTCAACAATGCGGGGTGTACGCGCGACAACCTCTCGATGCTGATGAAGGATGACGAGTGGAATGAGGTCATTCACGTCAATCTGGAGGCCGCATTCCGCCTCTCGCGTGCTGCCCTGAAGGTGATGATCCGCGCCCGGCAGGGGCGGATCATCTCGATCAGCTCGATCGTCGGCGCGACGGGCAATGCCGGGCAGTCGAACTACGCGGCGTCGAAAGGTGGCCTCGTGGCAATGTCCAAGGCGATGGCCCAGGAGGTCGGCGTCCGCGGCATCACCGTGAACTGCATCGCCCCCGGCCTCATCACCTCGCCGATGACCGACAAGCTGACCGACTCGCAGAAGCAGGCGATCCTCGGCCTCATCCCTCTCGGCTGCTTCGGCGCGGCGGACGATGTCGCCGCGGCCGCGGTCTACCTGGCCAGCGCCGAGGCGCGCTACGTCACCGGCCAGACATTGCACGTCAACGGCGGCATGGCGATGCTCTGACCGCGGCGCCGCCGACGGACCGTCAGGCGGCTCGCTCTGCGAACGTCACTGCCATCGGATCGACGTCGAGCGAATAGTCGATTCCGGGCACGCCGAAGCCGAACAGCCCGAGCTGCTCCGACCGATAGCCGGGGAAATCGGCGAGCCTCGGCAGCGATTCGGTCGTCACATGCGGCCAGCGCGCCCGTATCTCCTCCTGGACGGACTCGGCGAGCTCGGCCTCGTCGAGTCGGATCCGGCCCGCTTCGTCCACGTCGCAATCCGGATCGACGTCCCTGAACAGCCGAAGGATCTGATCGATCGCGTCCTCCTGGCCGCCGCGGTCGTTCATCACGGCGCGCAGCAACGAGGCGTAAAGCGGCAGGATCGGGATAGCCGAGCTGGCCTGGGTGACGATGGCCTTGAGCGCAACGACTCGCGCCCGGCCCTCGCCGAGGCGCTCTGCGATAGACCGGGCCGTCTCCTCGACATGGGCCTTGGCGCGGCCGATCGTGCCGTCACCGTAAATCGGACGGGTCGCGTCGGCGCCGATATAGGTGTAATTGTAGGTCCTGAACGCCGGCGACAGCAGGCCCCGGCCGCCCAGGGCATCGACCCACAAGGCCCAATCCTCGCCACCCATCACCGCGATCGTGTCCGCGAGGTCGCTGCCGGTGGCGGCGCCGAGGCTGACCTCGATTACCCGCCCGTGATCCGTGTCGAGCGTCTTAAGCTGGCTGAACGGAACCATCGGCTTCACCACGGCGCGGTGAACCTCGCCCGTGCGGGGATGGCGCCTCGCCGGGGCGGCGAGGCTGTAGACGAGCAGATCGATCTGGCCGAATTGCTCCGCGATCGTATCGGCGACCCGGTTCTTCATCTCGTCCGAAAATGCGTCGCCTTCATGAGTGAAGGCGCGGCGGCCCGCGTCCGCGGCGAGCTTTTCGAAAGCACGATTGCTGTACCAGCCCGCGGATCCGGTCCGGTCGGGCTCCGGGGCGCGTTCCATCGAGACTCCGATCGTGTCGGCGCCGCCGGCGAAGGCAGTGACAATTCGAGTCGCAAGCCCGTAGCCCCCGGAGCAGCCGATGACCAGAACCCGCTTGGGCGCGTCGTCCAGCCTGAGTCCCCGGAGGCGCTCGGCGCGGTGGCGGACGAGCTCTGCGCAGCCGACCGGGTGCGCCGTCGTGCAGATGAACTCCCGTATGCGCGGCTTGACGATCATACCTGCCCCCTTTTCGGTACCCGCCGGGACGCATCCACCGCTAATTGGGCGGAGGAAATACGACCCTCGCGTAAATCCAATCTCCGACTATCATCCCAAAATATCGCAAAATTTCAACCCATATCGCTTGCGCGGCAAACTCTGCTCGCGTACGCTTCGAGAAATTTCCGAGCCGGGGGGGTCGGGTGATCAATCTCAAAGACGTCTCGAAGACGTACAAGGTTGGATCTGTGGAGACAGTGGCGTTGAGCCACGTCACACTCAGTATCCCAGAGAGTTGCTTTACGGTCGTGGTCGGCCGCTCAGGCAGCGGAAAGACGACGCTGCTCAACCTACTTGGCTGTATTGATTTCGCCACGAGCGGCACAGTGGAAATTCATGGGTTGGACACGAGAACGCTGTCCGACCGAGATCTGACGACTTTTCGCGCGCGCCATGTCGCTTTCATCTTCCAGCATTTCAGCCTTATCCCGGTGCTGACGGCCTTGGAGAATGTGGAATACGGCCTTCTTGCCGCAGGGGCGTCGCAGAGGGTTCGCGAGAGGGCGATGGCGATGCTCGACGACGTCGGTCTGGCTGCCTTCGCGGATCGGCGCCCGAACGAGCTGAGCGGCGGCCAGAAGCAGCGCGTCGCGATCGCGCGGGCCCTGGTCAAGGAGCCGTCGATCGTGCTCGCGGACGAGCCCACGGCAAACCTCGATTCCGAGACTGGAGATTCGGTAACGCGATTGATGCGTCAGATGCAGCGCGAGCATCGCACGACCTTCGTCTTCTCGACTCACGATCCCGAGCTGATGGAGGTCGCCGACGAGACGCTGAAGATCAAGGACGGGCGGGTCGAGTTCGCGCCCGAGCATCTCCAAGTGCCGGAGTTCGCGCAATGATCGGCGCCAAGGTGGCCGTAAGGAGCGTCGTTCGAAACCGGCGGCGCTCGCTAATGACGGTCGGCAGCATCGCCGTCGGCACCGCCGCGATCCTGCTCATTGGCGCGTTGCTCGCGCATCTGCTGCTCAGCATCGAAACTGCGACGGTGCGGCGGGTCGGCCATCTCACGATCTTCAAGGCGGGTTATTCCGATTTCGGGGCCGTCAATCCGCTCCGCTACTCGATTCCCGATTATGAACGCGTGATCCGCCGGCTTCGGGAGGATTCCGAGCTGCGGTCGGTGACCCGGGTCATCACTCCGGTGCAGTCGATGTTCGGGCTGATCTCCAGTCCGGACAGCGGCGCGTCCAAGACCTTCTTCGGTCGCGGCGTGATCTGGTCGGATCGGCAGACGATGGCGGGATGGGATCCATATCGGCTGAACCTCGGCGGCCCGACGAGCGCCAGCCTGCGTGACGACGACGCCAATGCGGCGATCATAGGCGAAGGCGTCGCGAGGGTGCTGGGTCTTTGCGAGCGCTTGCGGGTGGAGCGCTGCAAGTCCCCTCCCAAGCCGGTCCGGGACACTTCGCTGGCGGCGATCCCCGACGAGGATTTCAGCAGCCTCGCCGAGCTCGATGGCCCTGTGGCGCAGGCACCGGCGGCGGGCGATTCGCGGCCGGCTGCCGATCTCCTGGCGAGCACGCCCAACGGCGCGCCGAACGTGATGCGCGTCTATGTCGATCGCGCCGAGCGGCAGGTGGCGAAGGAGCTGGACGACAACGCCGTCGCCGTCCAGCTCGGTCTCGCTCAGTCGCTCGTCTACGGGAGAAACCCGCCGGAAGTCAGTGGGCTCATCGTCCAGCTCAACGAGACCGTCCAGCTTCCGCGCGCCGAAGCGCGGCTGAAGGCGCTGTTCCGGGAACCCGGCATGAATCTCGAATATCGAACTTACGAGCAGCTGACGCCCTTCTACGCGCAGACGCGCGCCTTCTTCAAAGTCCTGTTCACCTTCATCTCCATCATCGTCGGTCTCATCGTCGTGTTCACGGTTAGCAACGCGATGATGATGAGCGTGCTCGAGCGTACCTCGGAGATTGGAACCATGCGTGCGCTCGGCGCCCAGCAGGGCGCGGTGCGCAACCAGTTCCTCCTCGAAGGGACGGTGCTCGGAAGCGCAGGCGCCGGCGCCGGCGCCCTGCTGGCTCTGCTCCTCGCCTTTGCGCTCAATCGCTCGGGACTGACTTGGCAGCCCCCGACGGCGGCGGCGCCGATGCCGTTCAGGCTCTATCTGGCCGGCGAGACGGCGTTGATCCTGGCCGTCCCGCTGCTGCTCGTCGTGGTGGCGTGCGTCGCTTCGTGGCTTCCCGCGCGCCGTGCGGGGCGAATGACTATTGTGGAGGCTCTCCGTCATGTTTGAACGTACCGCCCGTTGCGCCGCGGTCCTGGCCGTCGCTTGCACGGCCAGCTTCGCGATCGCCGCTGCCGCCGGGCCCAACCCTCAGCAGATACTCTCCCAGGTCGACAAGGTCCGAAATCCGGCGGCTGCCTTTGCCGTCAACAATATCGCGACGGAATATAAGAGCGGCAAGGCGACCGGTCAGGCGGCGTTCGTGATCCAGTCGAAGCTCGACGGCCGCACTGCGCAATATCGCAACGTCATCGGCTATGTCGCCCCGGCCAGGGACGCCGGCAAGCTGATCCTGATGAACGGGGCCGCGATGTGGTTCTACGATCCCAATTCGCGCCAGAGCATTCGCATCTCTCCTCAACAGCGGCTGATCGGCGGCGCATCCAACGCCGATGTGCTCGCAATCAACCTGGCTCGCGACTACAAGGCTAATTCCGCCGCGCCGGAGACGGTCAAGAACGCCGACCAGGCCTTGCGCCAGAGTTGGCGGCTCGACATGACGCCCTCCTCACCCCAGGCCGCCTACGGGCGGATTGAATATTGGGTCGATCGCGAGACTTTGCTCCCGATCAAGGGCCGCTTCTATGCAGACAGCCGCCGCCTGCTGAAGACCGTTTTCTATTCGGCCTTCAAGCCGGCTCTGGGGGCCCAGAGGCCAACCAAGGTGACCATCATCGACCAGCTGAATTCGGCACACGTCACCACGATGCAATTCCACAACTACCGGAGGAGCGATGTCCCCGACAGCTACTTCGAACGCGAGTATCTGTCGCGAATCAAGGTCCGGTGATGCCGGCTGCCCTGCTGTGCCTTGCGCAGGTCCTGTCCGCGCAGAGCCACCCCGTCGCGGCACAGGACGAAGTGGAGCTGGTCACCGGGCAGGCGCCGCCGGCCGGCGCTTCGGCGGGGACGGCCGATGCCGCGTCGAGCGAGCCCGACACCGTAGTGGAAGCGCCCGCCGAAGGCTCCGCGCCCGCTGAGCCCGACGAAGCCGAGCTCATTCCCAAGGACAGCGGTAGTGCCCAGGCTGCGGTCAACGCGCGCAGCATCTTCGTGTCCGCCACGTTCGCCCCGCAGGTTCGCTGGCTGCGCGACGATCTCGCCGTACCCCTGCCCGGATCGTCCGCCTCCCGCCGTGACATCGTCAGCCGCTTATATGCGGACGTCCGGGCCAACCCGGAGATCGCGCGAACCCTGTCCCTCCACCTCAGCGCCCGCCTCAACTGGATCGAGCCGATCGAGGGCCGGTACAGCGACAACCGGCTGCGAGGCGACGCTCGCGAAGCTTTCCTGACCTGGTCGCCGAATCCCGAGGTTATCATCGAGACTGGCCGGATCAATGCGCGGGTGGGCGTCGCCATCAGCTACAATCCTACCGACTTCTTCCGCGGAAGGACGGTGGTGGATCCGGTGACGGTGGACCCGTCGGTGCTTCGGCTCAACCGGCTCGGTGTGGCAATGGCACGCTTGACCGCCCTGCGCGGGCCCGCGGCGGTATCTCTCAGCGTCGCCCCCAGGCTGGAGGAACGCGAGCC